>JAFDCC010000049.1 GCA_019312985.1 Deltaproteobacteria bacterium | reverse complement strand
TCGAAAAAGTTTCCTGTTGCCGCTGATGGTGCGGCCGGGCCCGGCGGGAACCTCATCAGGCTTCTCAATGCACCCATCCTCGTCCGGACCCCGGAAGCGCTGGTCATCATCGACACTGGTCTCGGCAACAAGCTGAGCAACAAGCAGAAGCAGATCTTCCGGGTGACGCGAGACTGGGACGTCATTGAAGAGCTGCAGCGGCTGGAACTGAAGCGCCAGGACATAACCCACGTCATCCTGACCCACTGCGACTTCGACCACGGCGGCGGGGTCGTCATGCACAACGAGGCCGGTGAGGAGGAACTTACCTTTCCCAATGCAGCCCATATCGTCCAGCAGCGGGAGTGGGAGGACGTCCTGGCGCCCAACATCCGCTCGGAGAAAACCTACTGGCCCGAAAATTTTTCCAAGCTGCTCGACACTGCCAACCTGCAGCTGATTGACGGCAGCCACTCCGTCTGTCCCGGAATCGATATCGAGCACACCGGCGGCCACACCCGGGGCCACCAGGTTGTCAGGATAGCCTCCGGCAGCGAGGTGGCCTACCATCTTGCAGACCTGCTGCCGACCCATGCCCACTTCAACCCCCTCTGGATCATGGCCTACGACAACTTCCCGCTCGAGGCCATCGCCCTGAAACAGCAGTACGAGAAAAGGGGTATCCGGGAAAATGCCTGGTTCACCTTTTACCACGACCCCTCCATGTTTGCGTGCAAGTTTGACGCCGACGGCCGGGTCGTCAGCAAGATCGGCCCCGCAGCGCCAGGCAAAAGGAATATCCAGGTACAGAATGTCAACGTCAAACAGGACAAACCGCTGGTGCTAAGCTGCCCCGACTGCCTGCTGGTAAGGGAAGTTCCCGTTGAAAAGTACATGGGCGCCAAGCACTTCATGACGGTCAAATGCACCTGCGGCACCACCTACGGCGTCAACCTCAACTTCCGCAAGCATTACCGCAAGGGCATTTCCATCGGCGGCTACTATGCCGCCGAGGATGCCAATGTGGGCTGGGCCGACATGGGCAGTGTCGCCACGGTGCCGGTCAACTGCCGCATCAAGAATATCTCCATGGGCGGCCTCGGTTTTACTGCCCTGGACAAGGTGCGGGTCCAGCTCGGCGACACCCTCAAGGTCAAGTTCACCCTGGACAAAGACCCGCCGGAAATCATTGAAAAGAAAGTCACTGTCCGGACCATCCGGGACAACTACATCGGCTGCGAGTTCAGCAAGGAATCGATGTACTACGACAGGACGCTGGGCTTCTACCTGATGAAATAAGGTTGCCGATTCGCGGCCACTGTCCTCTCAGGCAGCCGGCGCCTTTACCACGGCCTCGCCCTCGATTACGACGGTTCCCGCGTCCTTGACGCAGAGGGTCTGCAGCGTGATGATGGGCTTGTCCTGCCGGACCTTCGTTATTTCAACAGAAACGGTAACCGTATCCCCGATGAAAACGGGCGCCCTGAAGACAAGATTCTGGCCCAGGTAAATAGAGCCCGGTCCGGGCAACTCCATGCCGATAAGGCCCGAAAACAGGCCGGCAACGAGCATGCCGTGCACGATGCGTCGGCCGAAAACCGATGCTGCGCCGAATTTATTATCAAGGTGAAGGGGGTTTCTGTCCCCTGACAGGTCCGCAAAGGAGCACACCTCTTCCTCTGAAAATGTCTTTGTCAGAACAGCCCTGTTCCCAACCTTTAACGTCCCGGCCATAAGAACCTCTCTGTAACCTGCTTTTCGGTTGAAGAATTCTGTCTTGGCGTGGCACCATGCCACTCCCCATTTCTCCACTGCGGGGCAAAAAAACGTGCGGTCCAACACCGCAAAAACATTGACGCTCCCCCAAAAGCAAACTACCATACTGGGCGATTTTCAAAGGGCCTTGCACATCACAGTCGAGGGAACCATGCACAGACTTTTTTTCATTATTTTTACCGCCTGCCTGCTGCCGGAGCCGGCCCGGGCGCACATTCTCAGCAGCGACGCCGGTTTTCTTTCCGGGCTGACCCACCCGGTTCTCGGCTTCGATCACTTCCTGGCCATGCTCAGTGTCGGCATCCTCAGTGCCCAGATCGGCGGGCGGGCCATATGGACCGTACCCCTGACCTTTGTTGTCGTCATGGCGGCAGGGGCCCTGACAGGGGTGCTGAAGATACCGCTGCCGGGGGTGGAGTACGGCATTGCCCTGTCGCTCCTGGTGCTTGGTTCCGCCCTGGCAGCGGGACGGAAGATCGTACCGGGCCTGGCCATGATTTGTGTCGCCGTGTTCGCCGTCTTCCACGGCCATGCCCACGGCAATGAAATTCCAAAGATAGTGGACCCCGCTGTTTACGCCCTCGGCTTTCTCCTGGGCACAGCAGGGATCCACCTGGCCGGCGTCCTGATCGGCGTCATTTCAGGACGCACCGCGAAAGGGACGGAGTTCCTCCGCTTTGTCGGGGCCGGGATAGCCGGCATAGGAGTGCACATCATCTACATCCTGACAAAGTACTAGCTCTCCCTGCCGCGGCCGCATCGCAGCCCGCCCTCAAACGCCGGTCATATCCCGGATCCCACCGCCGCATAATGTTTTTCCCTTTCCGCCGCCGGAAGAATTAAAAAGTCCTTCACCGCGGCGAGCATCTCCTGCCGGTCGTCCCTGATGACGCCGGCCACCTGGACATAGTTGTTGCGGTGGTCGCAAAGCAGCATGGTGGAAAGGCCGCTCTCAAGGCTTTCGAGAAGCAGCTGCAGCTCCAGCACCGTTCCTTCGGAAGTCTGGGGCGTAAAAGTTCCCTGCCGTATCTCTTTGAAAAGGGGGCACTCGGGGCCGCCCCAAAAAGAATCGCCCCGGTAGAGCCAGAGCCGCCTGATCCTGACAAAATCGGGCACCGTGCTGTTGATCACCCGGGCGGTGCCGTGGATATGCTGCTGCCACCTGTCCCGGCCGCCCAGCCCCAGCAGGACGTAGAAGGAGATCTCGATTCCGGCCTCCTTCAGCCACGCCGCCGTTTCCATCACCATTTTCGGCGACTGCCCCTTGCGGTGAAAGCGCAGCGTTGCCGCGTCACCTGACTCAAGGCCGATATGCACCCGGTCGAGGCCGGCGCTGGCAAGACGTTTTATGCCATCGCCTTTCAGCTTCCACAGGGTCGAGGCGCGGGCGTAGGCGGTCAACCGTTTCACCGGCAATACCTGCCGCAGGTAGCGGGCGATTTCGACAAACTCTTCCAGGCCGATCTGCAGGGGGTCGGCATCGCCGAAAAATACCGTATCCGATGCGACGCCGCGTCGGCCGAGAAGGTCAATGTCGTGCTTTACTGCTGCAACGGTCCGCTTTGAAAATGCCGGCTCGCCGAGGTGTGGATAGAGGCCGCAGAAACGGCAGCGGTTCCACCGGCAGCCCCGGGTCAGGCGGACCAGGAGGCTGCGGTACTCACTCGGCGGCCGGATAACCAGTTTTTCAGGTATCTCTCGTGTGCTTTCCATGGGTCACTCGTGTCGTGCTGCTCAGAATACAAGCTGCAGTCGCAAGAGTATTTGAGATGCAGGGAGAATGTCAAAGTGAAAATGGGAAGCGTCGGTAAAATTCAACTCCCTGTGTCTGGCATAACTGTTTAATGGAATGAAAAACAATTAACGTTTCGTTAAGCTTTTATTTAGTCAGGATGATAAGCATATCGGCCGTTGACTTGTATTTATCGAACCATGTCATGAAACGGATGTTTCATTCCCCCGCGCCGCATTGTGGCCCCATGCAAGAAGGAAATACTCCTGATATGCCCCCCCAATCTCTTGACCCCGAAAGCTGGGTTGACCGCTATGGTGACCATCTCTCCACTTTTGCCCTTTTCAGGGTGCAAAACCAGGCAAAGGCAGGTTAGGCACGATGAATAGCTGGATAATGAAATGCGAAGAGGTCTCCAGGCTTGTTTACCGGGATAAAAAGGAAGAAATAAAAGAACAAAGCCGCCGGGCCGCTGGCTGAATATAGCGTCTGCAGCTGCCGCATTCCCTGTTTCCCTCCCCTTTTTGTACAATCTCCCTTTTTCTGCCGGAGAAAATTTTTTGTAAGATTTTTGCCCCAGTCAGGACTAATATAGTAAAACCATTCCTACAGGGGAATGTTATGGAGCGCAGCAGGCGTTCTGAACCAGACAAGTCTTCTCAAGGAGGAAAGTTATGAAAAAGGCAACAGCTGCCCTCAGTGCAATAATGCTTTCACTTATGGTGGCAACCGCCGGTTTTGCCGGTGAAGAGAAAAAAGGCTCCAATACGGCCAACTACAAGGCGGTTCCCAAGGCAATGCATGAATACGCTTTTCCGACTGGACACCCTGCAACGAAGAGCTGGCTCAATCATTGCTACTGGGTGGAAGAAGAAAATCTCTATTTCTGCAAGGACAACAAGTGGCAGTAAGCCGCAATGAACGCTGCTGGACTCAGCAGTTGAGGCCAGCAGCGTTCCGGTTAATGACTGCGGCCCATATTGACTGGTTCACATATTCTCGCCGATAACCCGTTCAAAAGCCTTGGCCGCACCGGCAACGCCCCGGAAATGCACCCGAATATTTTATATCTGGTCGGCCTTGGCAAGGGCGCTCGGCAAAAATGTCCCGCTGCGCTGCGACCTGTCAGAGAATCCAGTTACACCCTGGTCGGGTTCAGCTCCTTCATACAGCTGGCGCATTTCCGGCGGTCCAGCTCACTGGTTTCCAGATAATGGCTGAATGAATCCAGCAGGCTGTTTTCTGTCCGGGGACATGCGTTGACATACTCCATAAAGGCAACAAGCCTTGCAAGGGTTTCCTCATCAATTGCATGCTCCATCCGGCAGGCGGCCTTATCCGCCTTTTCCGCGGGAATCTGCAGGACATTCCGGAGAAAATCATTGAGAACCTGGTGCCGCCGGTGAACCAATCCCGCAATTTTCTTCCCCTCTGGCGTCAGGGTAATAAAACTGTACGGACTATAATTGATGAGGCCCTTTTCCTTCAGCACCTTCAAAGCGCCGCTGACTGTGCCCCGCTGCAGCTGCAAACGGTCGGCAATATCCTTGGCCCGGGCGACCTTGTTGGCTTTCTCGAGATTGAGGATCGTCTCGAGGTAGTTTTCCATGCTTTCAGAAAGATCCATCTGCTCGCTCATATCCCCTCCTTTTTATAAAGCCTAACAAGCCACACTAAATAAGTCAAACAGCAAAAAGTTAGGCTTGCCTTAAATAAATATTGACACCTGAATAAAGTTTGCTTATTCTAACACTTAGAAAAGGAGAATGATTATGCAAGCACGAATACCTATGAGGCAGATGAAAGACCACCAGTCTGCAACAATTACAGCCGTAAAGGCCAATGGCGAAATGGGACGGCGTTTACGCGATATGGGCCTGATACCGGGAACAAAGATAACAATTCAGGGAAGAGCGCCCCTGAAGGACCCCGTTGCTTTGAGGCTTATGGGGTTTACCCTGACACTGCGGAACAGTGAAGCAGACTTTATTGAGGTGGAGGCAGAATAATCATGTCGGCAGCAACATTTGCCCTGGCGGGAAATCCCAATTCAGGCAAGACAACCCTTTTTAATTCATTGACAGGCGGCAACCAGCACGTCGGCAATTACCCTGGCGTGACTGTTGAAAAGAAAGAAGGGTTTTGTCTGTATAAGGGCCGGAAATTCAAGTTTGTTGATATCCCGGGAACTTATTCCTTGACTGCATACTCTCTGGAAGAAAAGGTGGCGCGGGATTTTCTGGTTAATGAAAAGCCCGCCGCGGTAATTGATATTATCGATGCCTCCAATCTGGAGAGGAATTTATACTTAACCCTGCAGTTTATGGAAATGGGCGTGCCGGTCGTCCTTGCCTTGAACATGATTGATGTGGCAAAGAAGCGCGGCATAACGATCAATACCGAAAAGCTTTCACATTTATTGGGTGTGCCTGTCGTAACCACGGTTGCCCGTCGAGGCGAAGGGAAGGAAGAGTTGCTTGCAATTGTTGGACAAACACTTGACAGGCACATTGCCCCGCAAAAACTCAACATTTCCTATGGACACGATATTGATGAAGCCCTCAAGGAAATGGAACAGGCAATAAACGCCAGCAGTTTCCTGACAGAAACCTATGAAGCCCGCTGGACAGCACTGAAGTACCTTGAAAATGACCAGCAGGTAAAATACCTGGGCCGGCAGGAAGATGCAGCCCTGTCAGAAAAACTGGAGGGCACCGTACAAAAGGTCACCGATCACCTTAATGCCACTCTCGGCTGCTACCCTGAAGCGCTCATTGCCGATCACAGGTATGGTTTTATAAAATCAATCCTTCAGCAGGATGTCCTGACCGTCAAGTACGACCAAAACCGCCTGTACCTGTCCGATAAAATTGACAAGGTCCTGACCAACAGATTCGTCGGCCCTCTTGTCATGCTTGCAGTTATCTGGGGCCTTTACCAGTTTACCTTTACATACAGCGAGATGCCGGTTGGCTGGTTCGAGTCATTTTTCGGTTGGCTGGGAGGCGTTGCCGATACCTACCTGCCTGATGGCATGGTCAAGTCGCTGGTCATATCCGGCATAATTGACGGTGTTGGAGGGGTGTTGGGGTTTGTGCCGCTCATCATGTTCATGTTTTTCGGCATCGCCTTTATCGAGGATTCCGGCTACATGGCCCGCATGGCGTTCATGCTTGATAGAATTTTTCGGATTTTCGGCCTGCACGGCAGTTCGGTTATGCCTTTTATCGTTTCCGGCGGCATTGCCGGCGGTTGCGCCGTCCCGGGAGTCATGGCGACCCGGACCCTCAAGTCGCCGCGCGAGCGGCTGGCAACCCTGCTCACCGTTCCCTTCATGAACTGCGGCGCCAAGCTTCCCGTCTTCGCCCTCCTGGTTGCGGCTTTCTTCAGCGCCAGCCAGGCGCTGGCCATGTTTTTCATCACCATCGGCGCCTGGGTGGGAGCCTTGCTGGTGGCCAGGCT
>JAFDCC010000048.1 GCA_019312985.1 Deltaproteobacteria bacterium | reverse complement strand
GGGATCATGACCGTGATAAACACCGCGGCCAGGTAAAGGCCCTCGTCGCCGAAAAGGGCAAAAGCGGCGGCAAAGCCGATATAGGAGGTGAACCGGAGTGATCCCTGGAAAACCGAGGTGAAAGAGGCGTCATTTTCTGTGAGGTAAGGCCGCAGCAAGAGGAGCAGGGTTCCCATGACAAAGAGGGCCGTCAGGATGGCCCAGACCATGGAGGCGACGCTGAAAAATTCCCATGAGGCCCCGGCGCTGCTGGAAAAAAGGAGGGCCGGATAGAGAAAGTAATAGACAATGCGTTCAACCCCGGGCCAGAAATCGTCTCCGGGAAACCCCGTTCTTTTAAAGACGTAGCCGCAGATGATGATGAGAAAAACTGGAACCAGGGAAGCCAGGATGGATGGAGAGTCTCCCATTACTCCTCGTCCGAGAATATGGCTGCTTTGAGAAATTCCCGGTTCAGGCGGGCGATGTTGCGGATTGAAATGCCCTTGGGGCAGGCGGCCTCGCACTCGCGTTCGTTGGAGCAGTTGCCGAATCCGAGGCGGTCCATCTCCCGGACCATGTCAAGGGCCCGCCGGGCCCGCTCGGGGTGCCCTTGGGGCAGGAGGGAAAGGTGGGAGACCTTGGCGGCAACAAAGAGCATGGCCGAGGCATTGGGACAGGATGCGACGCAGGCGCCGCAGCCGATGCAGGCGGCGGCATCCATTGCCTCCTCGGCATTCTTCTGGGGCACCATTATGGCGTTGGCATCCGGGGCGCCGCCGGTGTTCACCGAGACAAAGCCGCCGGCACTGATCATTTTGTCGAGGCCGCTCCGATCGACCACGAGGTCCTTCTCAATTCTGAAGGCCCTGGCGCGAAAAGGTTCGATCACGAGGGTGTCGCCGTTCTTGAAGTGGCGCATGTGCAGCTGGCAGAGGGTCGTTTCCTTTTCTGGCCCATGGGGATGGCCGTTGACCACGGCGCCGCACATGCCGCATATCCCCTCGCGGCAGTCATGGTCAAAGGCAACGGGTTCTTTTCCGTCCCGGGTCAAGCGTTCGTTCAGGACATCGAGCATCTCCAGGAAGGACATGTCCGTGGAAATGGGGCCGCTCGCATAGGTTTCAAAGCGGCCCGGCGCATCTGGGCCCTTCTGCCGCCATATCTTCAGGGTCAGTTCTATGTCGCTCACTTGTAACTCCTCTGCGATGGCGTCACGTTTTCAAAGGACAGGGGTTCCCGGTGAAAGTCCGGCGGGTTGCCATCGCCCGTATATTCCCAGACAGAGACATGTGTATAGTTTTCATCGTCACGCTGCGCTTCATTTTCCTCTGTCTGGCTCTCCTCACGGAAATGACAGCCGCAGGACTCTTTGCGTGAAAGGGCGTCGGTAACCATCAGTTCGGCAAACTCGAGGAAGTCGGCAACCCGGCCGGCCCGCTCCAGGGACTGGTTCAGTTCCATGCCGCTGCCGGGGATGGAGACGTTCTGCCAGAACTCATCCCGGATTGCCGGGATTTTTTCCAGGGCCGCCTGCAGCCCCTTTTCGTTCCGGGCCATGCCGCAGGCATCCCACATAAGCAGGCCGAGTTCACGGTGGATCTCATCAACGGTTTTTTTGCCCCGGATGGCGAGCAGTTTCCGTATTTTTGTTTCGGCCGCATCGGCAGCCGCACCAAAGGCCGGGTGATCCGCGGTCTGCTGCCCCGGGGAAATACCCGCCAGGTAATTGCCGATGGTGTAGGGAATGATGAAGTAACCGTCGGCCAGCCCCTGCATCAGGGCACTGGCACCTAGCCTGTTGGCCCCGTGATCAGAAAAGTTGGCCTCGCCCAGGACGAAAAGTCCCGGGACGTTTGACATGAGGTTGTAGTCGACCCAGAGGCCCCCCATGGTGTAGTGGACGGCCGGGAAGATCATCATGGGCTCATGCATGGGGTTGGCCGCCGTGATCTTTTCGTACATGTGAAAGAGATTGCCGTATTTCTGGGTAATGACCGTTTTGCCGTCCCGCTTTATGGCTTCACTGAAATCGAGATAGACTGCCAGTCCGGTTGAGCCGACGCCCTTGCCCGCGTCACACTGCTCCTTGGCATTGCGCGATGCCACGTCGCGCGGCACCAGGTTGCCGAAGCTGGGGTACTTGCTTTCCAGGTAATAGTCCCTTTCCTCTTCCGGGATTTCTGCCGGCGGCCGCTTGTCGCCGGGGTTTTTCGGGACCCAGACGCGGCCGTCGTTGCGGAGGCTTTCACTCATCAGGGTGAGCTTCGACTGGTAGGTGCCGTGCACCGGGATGCAGGTAGGGTGGATCTGGACAAAACAGGGGTTGGCAAAGCAGGCCCCCCGTTTGTAGGCGCGCCAGGATGCCGTGACGTTGGAGGCCATGGCATTGGTGGAGAGGAAGTAGACGTTGCCGTATCCCCCGGTGGCGAGCACCACCGCATGGGCGGCGTGCTTTTCAACGGCACCGGTCAGCATGTTCCTGGTAACGATGCCGCGGGCCTGGCCGTCAATCACGACGAGGTCAAGCATTTCGCGGCGGGAAAGCATTTCGACCTTGCCTTTTCTGACCTGGCGCATCAGGGCGGAATAGGCCCCCAGCAGGAGCTGCTGGCCCGTCTGGCCGCGGGCGTAAAAGGTGCGG
>JAFDCC010000047.1 GCA_019312985.1 Deltaproteobacteria bacterium | reverse complement strand
GACCTGCGGAAACTGGCGATCGAGCAACTGCTTGAAATCGGCTTTGACGGCTATGCCCTAGGGGGACTCAGCGTCGGCGAACCCCGCGATCTCATGCTGGATGTCACGGAACAGAGTGGCGCCCTGCTGCCCCAGGAGTACCCCATCTACCTCATGGGGGTGGGGACTCCCGAGGACCTGGTGGAAAGCGTCCACCGGGGTGTCGACATGTTTGACTGTGTCATGCCGACCCGCAATGCCCGCAATGGAATGCTCTTTACTTCCCGGGGCAGAGTTGTTATAAAAAACAGCCGATACAGCAATGACCCCCGGCCGCCGGACGAAAAGTGCGGGTGCTATACCTGCCGGAATTACTCACGGGCCTACCTGCGGCACCTTTACATGTCCCGGGAGATCCTGGCGTACCACCTGAACACGGTCCACAACCTGTATTATTATGTCCAGCTCATGGGGGCAATGAGGGAAGCCATAGAAAACGACGGATTCCTGCAGTTCAGGAAGAATTTTTATGCCACGCGCCGGAAGCATGATTAACGTGTCAGTTTCCTGCAGGCAGTAAACCCATTCATACCATCTAACCAGTAAACGGAGGACATTCAATGACAGGCATTGCGTATGCTGCAAACGGGGCATCCCCCCAGGGAGGTATCATCTCTTTCGTCCCTCTCATCCTTATATTTGTCATATTCTACTTCCTGCTGATCAGGCCCCAGCAGAAAAAGGCCAAGGAACACCAGGCATACCTATCAAACCTGAAAAAAGGCGATTCGGTGGTCACCAGCGGCGGCCTGCATGGCCAGATCACCGGGCTGACGGATACAGTCGTCACCCTCGAGATCGCGGAAAACATCAGGGTCAAGGTTTCGCGCCAGCACATCCTCGGCTCCAAGGCCACGGTAACCGCCGACAACGAGGCGGCCGCATCCGGAAAGGGCAAGAAGTGAGGCCCTAAGAGCTGCTAGCTTCATCGTTGATGACGCCTGTAATGCGCCCTCTTCTCAGGAGGGCCAACCACATACAAAACCGGGACCCTTGAATTTTCAGGAGTCCCGGTTTTTCCGTGCAAGTCCTGCTCAGTCCGCAAAACCTGCTGCCACCTGAATAATCCAGCCCCCGCTTACTGCGGTGAAACGTTGTGCAGCTTCAGTTTTTCCCAAAGGTTTTTTCTGCTGATACCGAGCAATTCGGCCGCTTTGGCCCGCCGGCCGCCGGTGAGGCGCAAGGCTTTGAGGATAAAGGCTTTTTCCGTTGCAGCCACGGCGGCGGCAAGGTTCAGGGAGGAGGATTCTGCCTCTTCATGGACGCTGCCGCCACAATCAGGGGGCAGGTGCCACGGCTCGATAACCGGCTCCGCTGCAAGGACGGAAATCCGTTCGAGGATATTTTTTAATTCCCGGACATTGCCCGGGTAGTCGTACGCCTTGAGGGCCCGCAGGGTCTGTTCGCTGATCTGCAGGGGCACGCTTCTCCCCTTGCTGAACTCTTCAAGGAAGTAGCGGCACAGTTCGGGTATATCCTCTTTGCGCTCCCGCAGCGGCGGCACAAGGATCGGGATGACCTGGAGGCGATAAAAGAGGTCTTCCCGGAAGCTTCCCCGCCGGGCTTCTTCGGCAAGGTTTTTCGCTGTCGAGCAGATGATTCGTACATCGACTTTTATCGTCCTGTTGCCGCCCACCCGCTCGATTTCTCTTTCCTGCAGGACACGGAGCAGTTTCGCCTGCAGCGGCAAGGGCATTTCACCGATCTCGTCCAGCAGGATCGTGCCGCCGCTTGCCGCTTCAAATTTTCCTATTTTTCTGGCATCCGCACCGGTAAAGGCTCCCTTTTCGTGGCCGAAAAGTTCCGACTCCATCAGGTTTTCAGGAATGGCGGCGCAGTTGATCCGGATGTAGGGGCCGCTCGAACGCTGACTGCCGTAATGTATCGCCGCAGCAACCAGCTCCTTGCCGGTACCCGACTCGCCGGTGATGAGAACTGTTGTGTCAGACGCCGCCACCTGATCTATCATGGCCAGGAGCGACTGCATCGGCCAGCTGCTCCCAATAATGGGAGCGCGGCCGCCAAACTGCTCCTCCAGGGAAGAGCAGCGGGCCCGCATCGCCTGCATATCGAGAAGCCGCATGATCCTGATGGTCAGGTCATCCATGTCAAACGGCTTGAGGATGTAATCGGCGGCCCCCTTTTTCAGGCAGGTTACGGCGCTTTCCACGCTGCCATAGGCCGTCATCAGGATGACATCCGTACCCGGCGAGAGGCGCAGAATCTTTCCTAAAAGCGTGGTGCCGTCAAGGCCGGGCATCCGGATATCGGAAAGCACCAGGTTGTAGAAGTTCTGCTCCACCAGCTTTATCGCTTCCCGGCCGTCCCGGGCGCTGTCAACCTGCCAGCCGCTTTTTGCAAGCCGGTCAAACAGGGTTTCCCGCATGATCTCGTCATCTTCAGCCAGCAGGATTCTTGCCATATTCCGTTACCTTTCGTCAACGTGGCACGAGCCATTCCCGCCACGCCGGCAGCACCCGCTGCCGGGTTTTCCCTGTTGGGACGAGCTGTTCAAGGAACGACTCTTTCTGTATAGCAATTTATATACCACTATTACTTGTCAATAATTGCAGGGCATTGCAGCACACACACAATATTATGCTACCATATGGTAACATATGCCTGCATCAAAATGCTACCGAATGGTAACGAATTCGATATTTTGGCCGCCGAAAACTGTGCTTTGAAGAGAAATAAGGGCTGTTGGCAAAAAGGAAGGGCAATTTTTCGAAATGCCGGGGAAATATTATTTTCTGCGGGGTGTGCTGTTTTCAATCGGCAGCTCCACCCGGAAGCAGGTTCCTTCATCTGCCGAACTCTGCACGGATATAGTGCCGTTCATGCTCTGGACGAGCGAATAAGTAACGGAGAGGCCGAGGCCTGTGCCTTCGCCGACATCCTTGGTCGTATAAAACGGGTCGAAAATTTTCTGGACCTGCTCTTCGTCCATCCCCATTCCCGTATCCAAAAATTCCAAGACAAAACGGCCGGGAAGCTCCCGCGATACAACGGTCAGCCTGCCGCCTTTCGGCATGGCCTGGATGGCATTGAGGCCGATGTTGACAATGACCTGTTTCAGGGCCTCAACATCAACATTCAGGGACCGGTCGAGCTTGAGGTCCAGCTCCAGCACAATATCCTTTAGAGCGTATTCCAGGAGGGAGAAACACTCCCGGACAAGATCGTCAACATTTACGGGACGCAGCTGCAGCGGCTCGCGCCGGCCAAAATTGAGCAGCTGCCGCACCGTGTCACCGATGCGCTTGAGCCCCTTGGAGAGCAGTTCCAGGTACCGCCGGTTCATTTCCTCGTCATCCGGCGATTCCAGCATACTCTTGACACAGTTCTGCATGCCGCCGAGCGGGTTGTTTATCTCGTGGGCAATGCCGGCGGT
>JAFDCC010000046.1 GCA_019312985.1 Deltaproteobacteria bacterium | reverse complement strand
CGTCATAGAATTCCTCCGCCTCGTCATGGTTCTTATCCTGCAGAAAGAGGACCAGTGATGCCACCCTGGCATTATAGAGGGGAATAAGGGTGTCGAGGATCTTGAACCGCTGGCGTTCGGCCCGGAAGAAATGCTCCGCATAGCGGTAAACGATGCGGACCCAGGTTTCGGTCGGCATGTTGAAATGTTTCATGCTCCTGGTCTTGGCGAGCTTTTTTACCGTGTTGTAGTCCTCTTCCTCGATGATGTTGGCCCAGACCGAACCGAAGTTCTTGTACCCTATCCGGAAATATTCCACCAGGGGTGCAAAGTCTACCTCGAAGGCTTCCGGCTCCTCCACGAATGCCTCGCCGAAGACCGGCGTATTGACCGTTTCCCGGACATTTTCAAGATATGCCTGGTTGCTGCCGAGGAGCGAAAAGATGGTGCCGACCACCTCCCGGAACATCGGGCCCAAATCCGCGGCCGGGTCCTTCTCGCCGTGGATTTTGGCTCCGAGCTTTGCCTGGCAGACCCGGAAGCCACCGGTGATTGCCGTGATGGTCAGCCAGATGTCGACCCCGAACTTGGCAATATCCGTGTCCCATACATCCTCGCTGAGACAGTGGTTGACCATGACACTCGACATGCCGAAGTCGCCGCCGATGGGCTGCCGGATATTGACGCCGTAGAGTGCCCGGGTGAGGTTGTAGGCAATGGTATTGGTGATGGTGCCGTCGAACTTGTATCGGGAGTAATCGGGGGCGACAAAGTCGTAGCCGTTTAATACCGGGTCGAGAATGTTCTGCACCCAGCCGGGCTTGATGGACTTGAGGTCTGAGTCAAAGAGGGCAATTGCCGAGGCCTGCAGGTATTTTGCCGCTTCGAAGATAGCGCGGAATGCCGAGCCCTTGCCAGGTATGCCGCGGTATATCGTCACCAGGACATCGATGTTGAAGTGATGATTTTCAACACTGTTGGCGACCTCCCTGGTGTCGTCGGTGGAACCGCCGTCTGCAATGATGATCAGGGCCTTTTTTTCCGGGTAAAAGTGACTGAGCCCTTCTGCCACAATGCGGATGACGTGGGCCAGGGATTCATCGCTGTAATAGGCGGGGATGCCAACGACAATATCGGCGCTGCCGAGATGTTCGATCTGGCGCCTGGCATAATCACGCATTGCCGTGGAAAACCTCATGGTGCGGCTCATAAGACCTCCTTGTCGATGATTAACAGGGTGATATCCATAACATTGGTGCCGGTGGGGCCCGTTTCCAAAAGTCCCCCGATTTTTTGAAAAAAGGTGTTGGAGTCGTTTGCCGCAAGAAAGTTGGCAATTGGCAGGTTCTGGCGGGCGGCCTCCTGGAAAAAGGTGCTGTCGGCAATGGCCCCGGCGGCTGAGGAGTTGCCGTCAATACCGTCGGTGCCGCCGCTTAGCAGAAGAATATAAGCCGTTCTGCCTATGGCTGCAAGGGCGGCGAGGGCCAGTTCTTGGTTGCGGCCGCCCTTGCCCGGGCCGCGGACAGTGACCGTAGTTTCTCCGCCAAAAAGCAGGCAGGCCGGCAGTTTGAGGAGCCCGCCCGGGCCGGCAACATCCCTGGCAAGCGCTACCAGGTCTTCTCCCACCTGGCGGGCTTCGCCATCCAGGGATGCGGAGAGGATGCGGCAGTGAAGACCGGCTGCTTCCGCCGCCCGGCGGGCCTGCTCCAGGGCGATACGGTTGGTGCCGAGGAGGAAGTGGCGGATGGAGTCTTTCTTTTCCCCGGGCGTCTCCGGGAGCTGGCCCTTGACGCCTGACCTGATAACGGTGCGGACGGCTGCCGGCACCTCATTCCAGACCGCGGCATGCTGCAGGATTTCATAGCACTGCTGGTAGGTTGATGGGTCAGGATAAAAGGGCCCGGAACCGATTACCGAAAGGTCGTCCCCGATGACATCTGAAATAACGAGGACAGCGCCGGAGGCCCGGGTGTTCTGTCCCAGCCTGCCGCCTTTCGTCTGGCTCAGATGTTTGCGGACAGCATTGATCTCCTGGATCGGCACACTGCTGTGGAGCAGCACCCTGGTCGTTTTCTGCATTTCGGCAAGTGAAACCGAGTTGACCGGCTTTTCAACCAGGGCGGAGGAGCCGCCGGAAAGCAGGTAGATAAAGAAATCATCGTCTTCCAGGGCTGAAAGACCGTCGATCAGAAGCTCTGCCGCCCTGATGCTCCTGGCATCCGGGACAGGGTGGGAGCCCTGGATCGCCACGAGGGGGGAAAGGTCGTCCCCGGCTGCCACATTGCTGACCACGGCGCCGCCGGCAACCCGGTTTCCGAGGACAGTTAGAAGGCTTTTGGCCATGCCGGCCGATGCCTTGCCACTCCCGAAAATGTATACTTTACGGCCCGGCTGCAGGGGGTACTCCTTGTCGAGAATCCGCAGTGTGTCGCCCTGCAAAAAAACCGCATCGGCAATGAGCTTTTCAGGCAGGACTGCTGCTACGGCTGCTCCAAAAATATTACGGGCTGTGGCTCTGCGCTCCTCGGTGTTCATGGCTCCGGCCGGCTTACTCTGCTTCCCCGTTGTCCCTGTTGACCACGTATTTCAGGTGTTCATAGATGTCCGGCAGGCTGTAGAGGACCCTGTTCCAGGAAGGGATCTGGGTGCTCAGCTGCGGCCCCTTGGACTGCTCCCAGGCCGTCCACAAAAAGCCCCTGAAAAAGTGGGCTGCCTGCTCCTCCCGGTAGCGGTCATAGAAGAGGTTATTGACCTCCGCGTCATCGCTGTAGCTCTTGATGAAGTTTAAAGCATTCTGGTAGTAGGTGTGGAGTATCATGTCAATTATGGCATCATCCAGGGAAAAACCGTGGGCCCGCATGTAGTTGAGGTAGAATTTGGCGATGTCGACAACCATCCGGTGCAGTCCCCTCTGGGAATCCTGCTGTGACATTTCCTGGTGCTTGTGTTCATAGTTTGGGGCCAGGTCGACCTGGGCGATTTTCTTGTTGATCAGTTTACTGTAGACTTCCGAGAGGGTGCTGACCTCCAGGCCCCAGTCGTAGGCGATATTCAGCCCCCGGGCCAGGTGGTTGCTGAAGCTGAATTCTCCCGCGAGGGGATAGTTGAACGAACGGTGGTAGCTATAAAATTTTTCCAGGTCGTGAAATCCTCTCTCCCGCATGATTTTCTGCATGGCATCGACAAAGGGAACCACAAAAAGCCTGGTGACCCGGCCCTTCATGGCGCGTTCCGTGGGGGAAATACGGGCATAGTAGCCCTTGCAGAACTCAATGTCGTTGTTGGGGTTAACCACCGGTTCGATGAGTCTCCCAAGGAGCAGCCGGTCATAGGTGACAATGTCACAATCGTGGAGGGCGATGACATCTGCCTTGTCGATGCCGAGAATGTAGCCCAGGGAGATCCAGACCGACTGGCCCTTGCCGGCCACACCCGTGGTTATGTCTTTTTCCCGGATTCGGTCCAGCACCTCCTGAATCCCCGGGCCCTCGATCCAGACCAGTTTGAGGTCGCGTCTGTCAGTGCGGAGCCGGCTGAAATAGCGGCAGGCCTCCTGGAACTGCTCATGGTTGGCCCCGCCCAGGGCGACAACAACAGAGGCGATGTAGTCGACCCTGCTGATACTGTCAACAATGGGGTCAAGGACATCGGGATTCTGCAGCTCCGAATAGAGGCATGGCAGGAGCAGGGCGATATTCTGGTGGCGGGCATATCCCACCAGCTTTTTTTCAAGCTCCTCAAGATAAACATCCCTGTCAAAGGCCTCGTACAGAGCATGGAGCGTCGTAACCATGCCTTCCTGGTGAAAATCAGCCATAATTGTCCTCCTGAGAGAGATAGTTACAAGGTGTTCTCCGTCATTTCCGGGCCGCCGCTGTGCCCAAGCCCAAGTTGTGGCAGCCACTCGTCAAGAATAGCTGTCATGGCCGCTCCCCAGCCTCTGCTGCCGGGAAAGGGGGAACAGCGCACGCCGGCTAGCCTGGTTTCTTCAAAGCTGCCGTCCGGCTTTTGGACCAGGACCGGTATGTCAACAGCCCGCAGCATGGGCAGGTCGTTTGCTGCGTCCCCGAGCCCCACGGTGGTAATTTTCCGGGGGCAGCTGGCCTGGAAAAGACGGGTGGTTGCCGCCACGGCGAGGCCTTTATCCTGTCCGGCTCCCAGCAGGTGAAAGAAGCGGCCGCCGCGGACAACCTGCAGGCCGTGGGCGCCAGCTTCTTCCTGCAGTTTCTCCAGGCGGGGTTCGGCGAGGAAAATGAACGGCTCGCTGAAATCACGCTGCCGGGCCCGCTCGACATCCTCCTCGGGAAGCCCGGTCAGTGCAATAATCTCGGCGAGTGCCATGTCGCCAAACCCTTTGATACTGTAACGTGGCCGGAGTGTTTCAAATACTTCTCTGATAGAACTGTAAGGTCTGCCGAACACCATGGTGTAATAATCCCCGGCCGTTTCAAGGAGATCGGTTGCCGTCAGGTCATAGTCGCGGGGGATGAAGAGTCCGCCGCCGTTTTCAGCAATGAAGGGGGCGTGCAGCCGCAGCTTTTCCTGCAGTGCTTCAAGTTCTACCCTGGTTTTGCTGGATGTCAGGATAAGGGGAATAGCGTGATGTTGCAGACGTTGCAGCGTTTCTGCCGCACCCTGAAAAGAGTAGCTCTGATGGTCAAGCAGCGTGCCATCGAGGTCTGTGAAAACGAGCAGGGGAAAATCCATGCGTTCTCCCTGGTTCAGCCCGGCCTGGTCTGGAAAACAGCCGTTTTCCTGTTTTGTGCATCAATTCCTGATACATAGCATTTTGACGCATAATTATCAAAAGATTCTGCCCGTGCAGCAGGATATACATGCTGCGCAGACAGAAAAACCGGAGCGGATAAGGGGGTTATGCCATAAAGGGACAGTTGTGGTGCGGCCGGTCTCAGCCTTTGGAAAAAAGCAGTTCGCCCTTCTCCGGGTCAGCATCGACAGCTATCGTATCGCCTTCGCTGAATCGCCCTTCCAGGATCAGCATGGCAAGCCGGTCCTCGACATGGCGCTGGATAGCCCTTTTCAGGGGCCTGGCGCCGAATGCCGGGTCATAGCCCGCCTCGATGAGAAACTCTTTGGCCGCTTCCGTCAGGCTGATGGCAAATTTTCTCTCTGCCAGCCTCCTGGTCAGCAGCCGTACCTGGATATCTACGATCCGTGCCAGGTCCTTTTTGGAGAGACCGTGAAAGATGATAATTTCATCAATGCGGTTGAGAAATTCCGGCCTGAACTGGCGGTGAAGAATATCGTCCACCTGCCGCACCATTTCATCCCGCTTCTCTTCCCCGAGTTCCATGATGAGCTGGCTGCCGAGGTTGGATGTCATGATCAGGATGGTGTTCTTGAAGTCAACGGTGCGGCCCTGGCCGTCGGTCATCCGGCCGTCATCGAGAATCTGCAGCAGAACGTTGAAGACATCGGGGTGCGCCTTTTCGATCTCGTCAAAAAGGACGACGGAATAGGGGCGCCGCCGGACCGCTTCGGTCAGGTAGCCGCCCTCCTCGTAGCCGACATACCCCGGGGGAGCGCCAATGAGCCGGGCCACGGAGTGCTTTTCCATGAATTCCGACATGTCGAGGCGCACCATGGCCTGTTCGCTGTCAAAAAGAAAATCGGCCAGGGTGCGGGCCAGCTCGGTTTTGCCGACACCGGTCGGACCGAGGAAGATAAAAGAGCCGAGAGGGCGGTTGGGGTCCTGCAGCCCGGCCCGGGCGCGGCGCACCGCATTGGCCACCGCCGCGATGGCCTCGGATTGGCCGACAACCCTTTTGGCCATGAATTCTTCGGCATGGACCAGCTTGTCCTTTTCAGACGCGAGCAGGCTGTCAACCGGGATGCCGGTCCACTTGGCGACGACACTGGCAACATCCTCCTCATCCACCTCTTCCTTCAGCATCTTGCGTTCCTGCTGAATGCTGGCCAGCCGCTCGTTTTCAGCGGCCATCTGCTTTTCAAGTTCAACGACCCGGCCGTAGCGGATTTCGGCAACCTTGCTGAGGTCTCCGGCCCGCTGGGCCCGCTGTTCCTCGACACCGGCCTCTTCGATCCGGGCCTTGATGTCCCGGATTTTCTGGATGACCTCCTTTTCCAGGTTCCAGTGGCCCTTCATGCTGGCCAGGGTCTCGTTGATGTCTGCCACCTCGGCATCAAGTCCCGCAAGCCGCTCTTTCGAGGCCCTGTCCTTTTCTTTTTTCAGGGCCTCACGCTCGATGTCGAGCTTGATTTTTTTCCGCTCCACCTCGTCAATTTCGGTCGGCATTGAATCGATCTCGATCCGCAACCGGGAAGCGGCCTCGTCGATCAGGTCAATGGCCTTGTCCGGCAGAAACCGGTCTGCAATGTAGCGGTTGGAAAGGGTGGCGGCCGCCACAGTCGCGGAATCGGTGATGCGGACCCCGTGGTGCACCTCGTATTTTTCCTTCAGGCCGCGCAGGATGGCAATGGTGTCCTCCAGTGATGGTTCCTGGACGAGGACCTGCTGAAAGCGCCTCTCCAGGGCGGCATCCTTTTCAATGTACTTGCGGTATTCATTAAGGGTCGTGGCGCCGACGCAGTGCAGTTCGCCGCGCGCAAGGGCCGGCTTCAGCATGTTGGAGGCGTCCATGGCGCCTTCTGCCGCCCCCGCCCCGACCAGGGTGTGGATCTCGTCAATGAACAGGATGATCTCGCCTTCCCGTTTCTGGATCTCTTTCAAAACCGCCTTCAGCCGGTCTTCAAATTCGCCCCGGTACTTCGCCCCTGCCACCAGGGCCCCCATGTCGAGAGCCACCACCTGCTTGTTGCGCAGGGTTTCCGGGACATCGCCGTTGACAATGCGCTGGGCCAGACCTTCGGCAATGGCGGTTTTTCCGACTCCGGGCTCGCCGATCAGAACAGGGTTGTTCTTGGTGCGCCTGGAAAGGACCTGGACCACCCGCCGGATCTCGTCATCCCGGCCGATTACCGGGTCGAGTTTACCCTGCCTCGCATCATCGGTCAGGTTGCGGGCATACTTTTCCAGCGCCTGGTACTTCTCCTCCGGGTTCGGGTCCGTCACCCGCTGGCTGCCGCGGATGCTGACTAAAGCCTGGAGAAATCCGTCCCTGGTGATGCCGTGCTTCTGCAGCATGTTGGCGACGGAGCCCTTGGCGGCGATGAGGGCCAGGAAAAGGTGCTCCTGGCTGACATACTCGTCCTGCATGGAGGAGGCCAGCGAGAAGGACTCGTCCAGCACTTTTTTAAGAGGCTGGGACAGGTATACCTGGCCGAAACCGCTGCCGCTCACTTTCGGCAGGTTGCTGATAAGCTGGTGGGCATCATCCTTGAGAGCAGCAAGGTTGCCACCCATCTTCTGCAGTACGGGAATAACCGCTCCGTCCTTCTGTTCAAGAAGGGGGAGGAGAAGATGCTCCGGCATGATTTCCTGCTGGCCGTTTTTTTCTGCAATGTTCTGCGAGGCCTGGATCGCCTCCTGAGACTTTATGGTAAATTTATCAAACTGCATATAATCCTCCGCAATTTCCCAAAGTATCTGTAACAAGCGTTCCTGTATCCTCCGGCACCCCGCCGCTCAAACCTGGAGTCAGGGGTACTCCGGTGACGCATTTTCTCCAGGCGTCATTTTTACCGGCAGAAGCCGCAGGGGCGTGAATAAGCGCTGAATTTCAACTGGAGAAAATGGTAAGATCGCTTCTCTGATCTGTCAAGAAAGAGGGTGGGGCGATGGAAACCGGCAAAAGGGGGAGGGGGAAAGAAAAAAGCCCCCGGCAGAAAACTGCGCGGGGGCTCGGGTTTTTTGAGTTGAAAAAATTACATCAGCCGCAGCTGGAGCCGCAGGAAGCGCTGCTGCTGCAGCCGCCGCCGCCAACGGGCTTGGCGGAACTGATTGAAAACCCGGAACGCATTCCTGCGTCGATAAAGTCAACCTTTATGGATTCGCAGGTCTGCAGCAGGTTGTTGTCAACGAGAAATGTCAAGCCATCCTGCTCGTACTTTGCATCATTTTCTTTTGGCTCATCCAGAGCCAGCCCCAGGGAGGGGCCGGATCAGCCGCCCTGCATCAAGGCGACACGGAGGGCAGAATCAATGTTGTTCTGCTCCATGTACGACTTGAGGTTTTGTGTTGCCAATTCAGTTACTTCAAACATTAGGGTACTCCTTGCCTGTTATTTAATCTTTTCGCCTGTCATCTTATGGCCACAAAAAAACAACACTCATACTTTGAGTATTGTCGGTCGAAAGATGCAGACAAACCTTTTACCTGATAATTTCTATTGATAAATGTAAGGAACATCACCAAATAAGTCAATACTGGAAAAGCAGCTATCAAAACTACCCCCCGGTTCTCTCCTTTTTTCGGACAGGAAATTTCCGGATTAACCGGCAGGAAAAAGTCTGGTGCACTGCAGGGCGGAAAGCGGTATAGTGAAATCATGGCAAGTGAATCATATCAGCAGGTTGCCGGCTTTTTTCAGGGGATCGCCGTTACCGGCAGCCTGAACCTCAACTGCCGGGTGGGTGGGCAATGAAAAAAATTGTAATTTCGACCGGGGGAGGGGATGCACCAGGCCTGAATGCGGTTATCTACGCAGTGGTCAAGTCTGCAACGCTAAGGGGCTGGGAGGTTTACGGCAGCCGCTCCGGCTATAAGGGGCTGCTGGACCAGGACGAACTCGTTCGCCTGACCCCGGAAAAGGTTGAGGACATAACACCGACGGGGGGGACTATTCTTGGCAGCACAAACAAGGGCAACCCCTTTGCCATGCCGATTGAGAACCTTGCCGGCGAAACGCTGATACGCGATGTGTCAGAACGCATTCTGGAGAACTTCAACCGGATGGGCTTTGCCTGCCACATTGCCGTCGGCGGTGACGGCAGCCTTGAAATAGCCCACCGCTTTGCCAAGCTGGGCATGCCGGTTGTGGGTGTTCCCAAAACCATTGACAACGACCTGGAGGCAACAGACCTGACCTTCGGGTTTGATACGGCGGTGTCAACGGCAACCGAGGCGCTGGACAAGCTGCACTCAACCGCCAAATCCCATAACCGGGTGATGGTTGTCGAGGTCATGGGACGGGAATCTGGCTGGATTGCCCTGAACTCGGGCATATCCGGCGGTGCAGATGTTATCCTCATTCCGGAATTTGTTTTCGACATCGACCGGGTGTGCGAAAAAATTGCCGAAAACGAGTTGCACGGCAAGGACTATGCCATTGTCGTCGTCGCGGAAGGCGCCCAGGAAAAGGAATGCGATGTCTTCTGCCGCGAGGGTGAGATCGGCCGGCAGGAGGTCGTTCTTGGCGGTGTCGGCGAGTGGGTGGCCCAGAAAATCTGGGAAAAAACGAAAAAAGATACCCGCTCCCTCGTCCTGGGGCACCTGCAGAGGGGAGGGACTCCGACCACCTTTGACAGGCTGCTTGCCCTGCGCTTCGGGGCTGCAGCGGTCCGCCTTGTCGAGTCGGGGACCTTTGACCACATGGTGGCCCTGGCAACCCCGGCCATGGTTGCTGTGCCCCTGGCCGAAGCCATCAGGTCAAGAAAAAGGGTGAAAAGCGACAACGACAAGGTCCAGACGGCCCGGGAAATAGGCATCTGCTTCGGTGATTGAGCCTGCAGGCCTGTGGGGTGATACACTGACGAATGGGCAATTGTGAATGGTCGGCTCTTGGTTGTATGCGGAGAAGAACATTCTGTTCTGGCCGTAAATAGGGCAAGGTACCAGGAATAAATAACAAGCGCCTAAAGTAGAAAGTGCCTTAAATACATGTCATTACGACCACAGGGAGAAATCTTCAAGTTTGCCGCAGGCAGGCGGTTTTAAAGGTCTCGCCGCCAAGCGGCCGTTCGAGATGACAACAAGACAGGTTTCGAACGGACAAGGGGTAAAAAAAATGAGGGCAATAATAAAGCGCCACAAAATCACACTTTCATAATGAACCGGGTTGCTGAAATTTACGAGGTGCTTCTGGCCCATTTCGGGCCGCAGGACTGGTGGCCGGGCGACACGCCCCTTGAGATCGTGGTGGGCGCGGTGCTGACCCAGAACACCAACTGGACCAACGTCAGCCGCGCCATCGAAGGCCTCAAAAAAGAGGGTCTCCTCTCCTTTGACAGGCTGCACGGCCTGCAGCAGGAACTGCTGGCGGAAAAGATCAGGCCGGCCGGTTACTACAACCTCAAGGCGGCGCGCCTGAAGAACCTCCTTGATTTTATCGCACAGGAGTATGACGGCTCGCTGGAAGCCATGTTTGCCGAGGAACTGCACTCCCTGCGGGAAAAAATCCTGACAATAAAAGGGATCGGGCCTGAAACCGCCGATTCCATCCTGCTCTATGGGGGCAATAAGCCCGTTTTTGTGGTTGACGCCTATACCCACCGCATTTTTGCCAGACACGGCATCGTGGCGGAAGAAGAAGGCTACCATGAGATCCAGGAATACTTTGCCCTGAACCTGCCGGAAGATGTGCCGCTGTACAACGAGTACCATGCCCTCATCGTCCGGACCGGCAAGGAATTCTGCAAAAAGAGCAGGCCGTTGTGCAGTCGGTGCCCACTTGGCGAACCTGTTGGGTTCACGTATGCACCGGACTCCTTTGAATTCTAGTCGTTTTCTGTCTCTTTGCTGCAACGCTCCATGCCATCCTCCAGGCTCGACCGGAATTTTCTGGCGCCCGCCAGCAGGTGACAAAGGTGGCGAAAGTAAATCCCGGACTGAGCATTTTGTTGCCGCAGGAGGCTGAAGGCCGATGCAGCAATTTTCCCGGCTGGAGCCGCAACAACGCCCCGGCAGACATCCGGAGGGTATTTCGTGTAAAGGGCCCGGGACGCAGAAAAGTGTTCCAATTTACAGGAAACTGGGATAATTTTCAGGCAATCATTAAAAAAGTTTGCGTTTTCCGGTAAAATTTTTCATAAGACGCGGCTTGCCACAGAGTTGGTAGCGGGCCAAGGCAGGCGATTGAATTGTTCAAGAGGAACAAGGCGACTGGTGGAGGAAGAACATGGGTGACAGAGGAAAAGTCTTGATTATCGGTGCCGGCGGAGTCGGCAGGGTCGTGACGCATAAATGTGCGCAGAATCCGGGCGTTTTTTCCGAGATCTGCCTCGCCAGCAGGACGCTGGCAAAATGCCGGGAAATAGAGCAGGAACTTTCCCGGCCGATTCAGGTGGCCCAAGTCGATGCCGACAATGTTGCCGAACTGGTGGCCCTGATCAATGACTGCAAACCCGAGCTGGTGATCAACGTGGCCCTGCCGTACCAGGACCTGGCTATCATGGATGCCTGCCTTGCAACCGGGGTCGATTACCTCGACACGGCCAACTATGAGCCGCGGGATGAGGCAAAGTTCTGCTATCGCTGGCAGTGGGATTACCGGGAGCGCTTTAAAGAGGCAGGCATCATGGCGCTGCTCGGCTGCGGCTTTGACCCGGGCGTTACCAATATTTTCTGCGCCCATGCTGCAAAACACCAGTTTGACGAGATCCACACCATTGACATCATTGACTGCAATGCCGGTGACCACGGCCTGCCCTTTGCCACCAACTTCAATCCCGAGATCAATATCCGCGAGGTGACGGCCAGGGGGCGTTACTTCGACAACGGTCAATGGCTGGAGACCGAACCGCTTGCTCAGCACAGGAGCTTTGACTTCCCCGGCGGGATCGGTCCCCGGGAGATTTACCTCATGTACCACGAGGAACTGGAGTCCCTGGCGCAGAACATCAAGGGCGTGAAGCGGATCCGTTTCTGGATGACCTTTTCCGAATCCTACCTGACCCACCTGCGGGTCCTGGAAAATGTCGGCATGACGAGGATCGACCCGGTTATCTACCAGGGACAGGAGATCATTCCCCTCCAGTTTCTAAAGAGTGTCCTGCCGGAACCGGCGTCGCTGGGTCCAAAGACAAAAGGAAAAACCTGTATCGGCTGCCTCATCGACGGGGTGAAGGACGGGGAGAGAAAGCGCTACTATGTCTATAATATCTGCGACCACCAGGCGGCATACCGCGAGACGAATTCCCAGGCCATCTCCTACACCACCGGCGTCCCGGCGATGATCGGCGCCATGCTTATGCTGGAAGGGGCGTGGCACCGCCCCGGCGTCTTTAACGTCGAGGAGTTCGACCCCGATCCCTTCATGGAAAAGCTGCCGCTCCATGGACTGCCCTGGACGGAAACATTTCCGGATGCTGCCGATGACAAGCTTGCCGACCTTTGATCCCGCTCGTGTCCCGAGCCCCTGCTATGTCTGTGACCTCGGCCTTCTCCGGAAAAACCTCGAGGTCATCGCCGGTGTCAGGCAGCGGACAGGATGCAAAATTCTCCTTGCCCTCAAGGGGTTTGCCATGTTCAGCACCTTTCCCCTGGTCAGCCGTTTCCTGCAGGGAACCTGTGCCAGTTCGGTGCACGAGGCGAGGCTCGGGAGGGAGGAGTTCGGCGGCGAGGTTCACGTCTATGCCCCGGCATACAGCGAAAAGGACATGGATGAGCTGCTGCCGCTGGCCGATCATATCAGCTTCAACTCCATAAAACAGTGGCGCCGCCACCGGAACAAGGTGCAGCAGGGCAGAAGGCCGGTCCGCTGCGGCCTCCGCATCAACCCCGAGTATTCGGAGGTGAAGGTTGCCCTCTACAACCCCTGCTCGCCTGATTCCCGCCTCGGCATAAGAGCGGCGGAGCTGCGGGGGTCAGACCTTGCCGGGATCAGCGGTTTGCACTTCCATACCATGTGCGAGCAGAACTCCGACACCCTGGAACGGACCCTGGCCGAGGTGGAAAAGAAGTTTGCGCAATACTTTTCAGGTCTGCAGTGGATCAACTTCGGCGGCGGTCACCACATCAGCAGGAGCGATTACGATGTGGACAGGCTCTGCAGGATAATAAACAGCTTTCAGGAGCGCTACGGCCTTGAGGTCTACCTGGAGCCGGGCGAGGCAATCGCCCTTGGGGCAGGCGTACTTGTCGCCACTGTCCTCGACGTTATCGGGCGGGACAACCCCATTGCGGTGCTGGACACCTCGGCGGCGGCCCATATGCCGGATGTCCTGGAAATGCCCTACCGGCCGGAGGTCATCGGCGCGGGACAGCCGGGGGAGAAGGAACATACCTACCAGCTGGCAGGGCTCAGCTGCCTGGCCGGGGACGTCATCGGCTCCTACTCGTTTGATGTTCCTCTCGCTGAAGGCCAGAGGCTTGTTTTTCTTGATATGCTGCACTACACGATGGTAAAGAACAACACCTTCAACGGTGTCAGGCTGCCGGCCATTGCAACCTACGAGCCAGACGGTGATACGGTAACGGTCATTCGGGAATTCGGTTACGATGACTACAGGTCCAGGCTGTCATAAACAGCAGGGCAGGAACAGATGGAAAAGAGCGCGTATCCAGCTTTTCTCGGGCTTGACATAACCCCGGCCTCTTACGATGAGGCCCGTATCCATATCATCCCGGTGGAGATGGAGAAAAGCGTTTCCTATGGTTCCGGGACCGCTGCCGGACCCCGGGCAATCCTCGAGGCATCCCTGCAGCTTGAAGCCTTTGACGGCTCGGCCGTTCCGGGACAGGCTGGTATGCACACCCACAAGCCGCTCCCCTGCCGGTCAGCTGCAGTCGAGCATGACCTTGATGCCATCGCCGCAGAGGTCGCCGGGGTGCTGAATAAAAAGGGGCTGCCGGTTATTCTCGGCGGGGAGCATACGGTGACCCTCGGGGCCCTGCGGCCATTTGCCGCCGGCAACAAAAGGGTCGGGGTCGTCCAGTTCGATGCCCATGCCGACCTGCGGGAAAGTTACGGGGGAAACCGTTTCAGCCACGCCTGCGTCATGCGCCGCGTTCACGAGATGGGCCTGCCCTTTGTGCAGATAGGCGTCCGAAGTCTGTGTCAGGAGGAGGACCGCTTCCGCCGGGGCCATAACATTGTCTGCCTTGATGCCGAACAAATTTACCGGGGGGGTATCCCAGCTGCACCCCTGCCCGACGATTTTCCCGAGCAGATTTATATTACCTTTGATGTGGATTGTTTTGATGCTGCCCTCATGCCGGCCACCGGCACACCGGAGCCAGGCGGTCTCAACTGGTACCAGGCAATGGACCTCCTGGGCGCTGTTTGCCGGGGAAGGCAGCTGTGCGGCTTCGATGTGGTGGAGCTTGCGCCGATTCCCGCTTTGCACGGACCTGACTATACGGCGGCAAAACTCGTCTACCGGCTGATTGGCCTCGCCGTCAGCGCAGAAAAACAACCAGGAAAGCAATGACACCAGGAAAAGAAATGAAACAGGAAGAGCACCCGGAAACAGGGCGGCAATGGTCGGTTGAAGACGCCAGGGAACTATACGGCATTGACCGCTGGGGCCTGCGTTACTTTGCCGTAAATCCGGAGGGCGACGTTACCGTTGCGCCCCTGAAGGAGAAAGGCGCCAGCATCAGGATACTCGACGTGGTGGATGAGGCGCGGCAGCAGGGGCTCCATTTTCCCATGCTGATCCGGTTCCAGGACCTGCTGCGTGACCGTGTTTCCAGGATTAACGGCGCCTTCAACGATGCCATTGCCGAGTTCAACTACAGGTCCATCTACCGGGGCGTCTATCCCATCAAGGTGAACCAGCTTCGGGAGGTGGTGGAGGAAATCATCGACGCGGGTACCCCCTTCCATTACGGCCTGGAGGTGGGGTCAAAGCCCGAGCTCTTTGCCGCCCTGGCCTTTCACCAAGATCCGGAGAGCCTCATCATCTGCAACGGCTACAAGGATCACCGCTTTATTAAAACCGCCCTCATTGGTAGGAAGCTCGGTAAAAAGGTAATTCTGGTCGTCGAAAAGCTTGAAGAGATAAAGAATATCATCACCTATGCCGTAAAGTACAAGGTCGAGCCCCTGCTCGGCATCCGCATCAGGCTGGCGAGCAGGGGACAGGGGAAGTGGGACAGGAGTACCGGCGACGAGGCAAAGTTCGGCCTTTCCGCCCCGGAAATTGTCGCCGCCTCCAAGCTCCTGAAAGAGGCGGGCATGGCAGAGTGCCTCAAGCTTGTTCACTTTCATATCGGCTCCCAGGTTCCCGATATCCTGACGGTAAAAAAGGCGGCCAGGGAGGCGGCCATGTACTATGCCAAGCTGAAGAAAATAGGGCATGACCTGGAGTATCTCGACGTGGGGGGCGGCCTCGGGGTAGACTATGACGGCAGCCGTTCCACCTTTCACTCATCGGCCAACTACTCCCTCAACGAGTATGCCCGTGATATTGTCTACAACATCATGGATATATGCGACCTGGAAAAGGTCGATCACCCGGTCATCATCAACGAGAGCGGCCGCGCCGTTGTCTCGCATCACTCGGTTCTGGTGGTCGAGGCGTTCGGCCATATAAAAAAGGTGGAGGACAGAAAAAATGTTGTCCGGCCGAAAAAGAAACACCGGCTCCTGGAAGAGATGTGGTTCAGCTACAGCAACATAAATCCAGCCAACCCCCTCGAGGCTTACCACGACGCCCTGCACCTGCGGGAAGAAACCCAGGCCCATTTTGGTCTCGGCCTCATCGGCCTCGAAGTAAAGGCGGAGGTCGAGAAGCTCTACTGGCTCATCTGCGACGAAGTCTTCAAATTCTACCGGGGTGCCGAATACATCCCGGAGGAGATCATGGAGATGGAGTACACCCTGAGCGGCCAGTACCTCTGCAATTTCAGCGTTTTCCAGTCGCTCCTCGACCACTGGGGCTTCGGGCAGCTGTTCCCTATCATGCCGCTGCACCGCCTGGGCGAAGAACCCACGGAAAAGGGGACCCTCGTCGACATCACCTGTGATTCCGACGGCAGGGTAGGCAAGTTTATCAGTCACTATGAAGAAGGGGTGGACACCCTGGACCTCCACCCTTTGAACGATGCGCCCTACTACCTTGGCATATTCCTGACCGCCGCCTACCAGGATATCATGGGTGATTTGCACAACCTTTTCGGCCGGGTCAACGAGGCGCATGTCTTTCTCGACGAGGACGAGGAGTCTGGCTACTATATCGAGGAAACAATCGAGGGGACCACCATGGAAAAGGTCCTCGGGCTGGTGCAGTACTCGGGCGGTGAACTGGCGCGCCTCATGAAGCGGCAGTTTGATCGGGCGATCAAGGAGGACCGTTTACGGCCCAACGAGGGCATGCGGCTGCTGCACGAGTACGAGAAGGGGCTGAAGGAGTATACCTACCTGGACCTCCGGCCGTAAAAAATCCTGCTAACCGGGCCGCGCTTTTATTCTTCCGGCTTTTCTTCCAATTTGTTATCACCGCCCATACCGGGGAAGTTTTCTGCGGTACCGGTGGCGGCCCGATCCTTTTGCAGTTGGTCGTCGTACCAGAGGAACTGGCGGCAGAAACCGCGGATAATGCGGGCTTCCTTGGCGCACAGCCCGACCCTGCCAAGAAAGTTCCTGATGTTGCGCAGCCAGTAACTGCTGTCTTCGGTCCGTAAAAAGCCTATCCGGTTCAGCAGTCTTTCAACGTGTTCATACATGCCTTCCAGCTCGTGCGAGCTTGCCAGTTTCGGGGCAGCTGTCACCCTTTTCCCGGGGTAACGGGCGGAGCGGTATAGTTCATAGCAGAGGATGGCCACGGCCTGCGCCAGGTTGAGGGATGAAAAGTCCGCAGTCGGGATGGTGACCTTAGTCTGGCAGTACTTGAGGTCCTCATTGGTAAGACCCCGGTCTTCAGGGCCGAAGAGGAGGGCAATCCGGTTGTTTGCAAGGAGGGGCAGAACGGTATCAAGCATGTGGCGCGGGCTGTTTTCAACCGGTCTTTTCCTGCCCTGCCGGGCGGTGGTTCCCACCACGTGGGAAAAGGGAGCCAGGGCTTCTGCCAGGTCGGTGAAGGGTGTGAGATTTTCAATGAGGCGGGCCCCGTTGTGGGTAGCCATTTTCAGCATCTTTTCCCGGTCAGGGAGGGCGCTACGGACAACCCGCAGTTCCGGGATCCCCATGTTCGCGGCACACCTTGCCGCCGCACCGATGTTTTCCGGGTACTTGGGCTGCATCAGGACAATGGCGACATTGTCCAGCAGTCCCTGCATTTTTTCAGAAGAATCAGCCATGGTGTCTGTTGCAAATCGTTTCCCCGGTCAATCTGCAGGAGGTTTCGCGGCCGGGCTTTCCGGTCATTTTTTCAGGCAGGGACAAAATTGATCCGGTGCTGCCGTAAATCAACATTCGCCACCCTCACCGTGATCAGGTCACCGAGTTGGAATGTTTTGCCGCTGCGGGAACCGATCAACCGGTAATTCTTCTCGTCAAAACGAAAATAGTCTGATTGCAGCGCTGCTATTTCAACCGCGCCGCTGACAAAGTGGTCGAGAAGTTCGACAAAAAGGCCGAAGGCGCTGACGCCGGAGACAATCCCCTCAAATGTCTGCCCTGTTTTATCCGCCATGAATCGCACCTGGAGCCGCCCGATCATTTCCCGCTCCGCCTCTACTGCCGCCCTTTCCCGTCCGGAGAGAAAGTCGCCGGCCTGGACCAGGTCAGGGGCGGGGGAGATGTTTTGCCCCTTTTTCCCGGCGAGCAGGGCCGTGAGGCTGCGGTGTACCAGCAGGTCGGGATAGCGGCGGATCGGCGAGGTGAAATGGGTGTAGTGCGAAGCGGCCAGGCCGAAGTGTCCCATGTTCTCCGGGGTGTAGCGGGCTCGCTGCATGGTGCGCAGCAGGATATTGCTGACAAGGTATTCCCGGGGGGTGCCGGCGACGAGGGCCAGGACTTTGCCGAACCACTTGGGGCCCGGGTCCTTGCCGGGGAGGCTGAGCCCCAGTGACCTGGCAAAGGCGGTGAATTCCAGGACCTTTTCGTTGTCCGGTTCCTCATGAATTCTGAACAGGGTCGGGATGCTTTTTTCAGCAAGTCTGAAGGCAACCGCCTCGTTCGCTGCCAGCATGAACTCCTCAATGAGTTCATGGGCCATGTTTCTTTCTGCCCGAATGACATCGCTCACACCGCCGTCAACGTCCATGAGCACCGCTGCCTCCGGGATGGAAAAACCGATGCTGCCGCGCTCCATCCTCCTGCTTTTCAGGACAGCGGCGAGCGCCCCCATTGCTGCAAGCTGCTCGAGGATGGTGCGGTACTTTCCGGCTAGGCCCCGGTCTTTGTCAACGAGGATTTTCTTGACAATGGTGTAGGTCAGCCGCTGCTGACTGACAATGACGCTTTTGGTGAATTTTGCTGCCAGCCGCCTGCCCGTGCGGTCAAAGTCCATAATCGCGGTAAAGGCCGGCCGTGGTTCATTGGGAATCAGGCTGCAGAGGTTGTTGGAAAGACGCTCCGGCAGCATCGGCACTACCAGGTTGGGGAAATAGACGCTGGTTCCCCGGGCATAGGCATCGGCATCCAGGGCTGATCCCGGCCTGACATAATAGCTCACGTCGGCGATGGAAACATGGAGGCGCCAGCCTTTCTTTGTTTTTTCCACGGCAACGGCGTCATCGAAGTCACGGGCGCTTTCCCCGTCAATGGTAACGTGGGGAATGGCCCGAAGATCAAGCCGGTCCTCCTGTGCGGGCAGGGTATCGGGAAAGCGGGCCGCTTCCTCCAGGGCATCGGCGGAGAAGGTGTGGGGCAGCCTGTGCTTTCGAACGACTATAGCGGCCTGGACCGAATTGTCCCGGGGATCCCCCAGTACCTCAACTATACGGCCTTCGGGGTTGCGCCGGCCGTCCTTGAAGTCGGTGATTGCCACGACAACCGCGTCGCCGTTACGGGCACCGCAGGAGTTTTTCCGATGCACCAGGACGTTAAAGAGAAACCGTTCATCTTCGGGGAGCACAAGACCGGTTTCGCGGCCGGCTTCATAGATGCCTGGCAGCAGGGAGGCGGCCCGCTCGATGACCTTGATGACGACCGCCTCGGTTCTGCCGCGCCGCTGCGGCATAAGTCTGAAAAGGGCCTTGTCGCCCTGATGGGCGCTTCCGAGATTGTGGGGCGCGATAAAGGGGTCCTGACGCAAAGGGCCTTTTCCCTTCTGCCGGGAAACATCCCCCCTGTCAGCGAGAATGGCAAAGCCAAAGCCCCTGGGATGCACCTCGACAATCCCTTCGGCCAGCCCGGCTTTTGCAGCCAGAAAATAGGCGGCCCCTTTTTTCTTGCCGCGGGGGCAGGCAAGGAGTTCCTGCCGGCACAGGTCTGCAAGAATTCCGGCCAGCATTTTCCGCTCGCCGCGGGAAAGGGCTATACCGCGCATGATATCTGCCATGCTCCGCGGCTCTTTTTCCCGGTGGAGAAAGCCGATAATTTCCTGGGCAAGGGCTTCGCTGCGGCCGGAACTGCGCCTGTCGCCCCCCTTTGCTGAACGGGGCAGCCTGCTGCCGGCCGGCCTTTCCCGCCTCAGTCCCTGGCGGGACCCTTTCTGTCTTTTTCTCATATTGCTGCTCTTTCAGAGGTGTTTTCGCATCGACCGGCAGCAGTTCTCCCCCGGAACCGGGAAAACGGTCTCCTGCTCCGGAACAGACCGTTCAGTCCCGGGCAAAAGAGGCGTTTTCAGAAAAAATTGCTTGTCCGGTTAGTAACACGGTGTTATTAAATTAAATTTTCAGCTGGCTGCTACAATACCTATATCACAATCAAGAGGGAAAAACACTCACCGCGTGCATGGCCAAGAAAGAATTTGATATAGCCGGCTACAGGGAGCTGATGGTGAGGTACCTGGGTGACCCGGGGCAGAGTGCCAGGGTTTTCTTCGAAGCCCTCGACTTTGCCGAAAAGGCGCATGCCGGCCAGAAACGCAAGAGCGGTGAGCCGTATATTTTGCACCCGTGCCAGGTTGCCAGGATTCTGACCGAGGAAATGGAGGTGCGCAACCCTGAAATTCTGGCCGCTGCCCTTCTCCATGATACGGTCGAAGATGTCGAGGATGTGACCATTGAGCGTATCGGCGAACTGTTCGGCAGCAACGTCGAACTCATCGTTGACGGCTGCACCAAGATCACCGATTTCTTCGGCAACAAGCAGAACCTCTACAAGCTGGTGCACCGGAAGATATTTTCGGGGGCTGCGGCCCGTCTCGAGGTCATGCTGGTCAAGCTGGCAGACAGGCTGCATAACCTGAGGACCCTGGAGGCCATGCCGCGTGACCGGCGCCAGAAGATTTCGGACGAGACCCTCGACATCTATGCCCCCATGGCCAAGGTAATGGGCCTTTTTAACATGAAGCGGGAGCTCTATGACCTTGCCCTCAAGTTCAAGTTCCCGAAGCAGAGCAACAAAATCCTTGCCAAGATCCGCAACCTCGAAAATTCTCCCGAGGTAACGGAGATCCTCTCGGTTTTGCGGCAAGACATGGAAAAAAAGAGGCTCACCGTGGAGATCAATGTGAGGGCCAATGGGTTGTGGGGTTACTTTGACCCGGTCCACAAGGTTCTGGTCAAGGCCATAGAACACCCGCTCGACTTTTTTCTCACGGTGGAAGATACCGAGAGCTGCTATCGTGTGCTCGGCATAGTCAACCAGGATTTCCCCCCTATTCCACGCACAATCAGGGACTTTATTGCCAATCCCAAGCCGACCGGCTACCAGGGGCTGCACGCCCGCGCCAACATCAAGGGGAGAAACTACCTGTTCAAGATCCGGACGCCGGAGATGG
>JAFDCC010000045.1 GCA_019312985.1 Deltaproteobacteria bacterium | reverse complement strand
TTTATCGACGAGTTCCAGGATCTGAACGCGGACCAGTATGAGCTGGTGCGGCTTTTAGGTCAAAGTTGTTCGGTCTTTGCAATCGGCGACCCTGACCAGGCGATATACGGCTTTCGCGGCAGCAGCCCCGAATTCTTCCACCGCTTTATCAGCGAGTTCGGGGCAGAAACCGTTTCCCTTGCCAGGAATTACCGTTCGGCGGCCAACATTCTGAAGGCAGCCGGGGCGGTCATTGCAAACAACCATCACCCCGGGACAGGGTTTTCGGCAAACCTGGTTGCCGAACAGTCCGAACCCGGCGCCATCGAACTTTACCGCACGGTGTCAGCCAGGGCCGAGGCCGAGTTTGTCGTCCAGCGGATTGAGGAGCTCATGGGTGGCATCAGCCATTTTTCCATTGACTCAGGCCGCGGCGGCCAGGAGAATAGCGGTGTCGGGAAAAGTTTCAGGGATTTTGCCGTTCTGTACCGGTTGTCACAGCAGGCGGAAGCCCTTCGCGAAGCCCTGGAACGGCGGGGCATCCCCTTTCAGGTCGTCAATATTCGACCGTTTTTCATGCGCCGGGATATCAAACCGCTTTATTACTGGATGCAGGCGGCGACCGGTTCCCCGCCCGACGGGGTTGCCACCGGGGTCTATCTGGGGATTCTGGCGGCTTTCCCGGGGATCGGCAGCCATACCCTGGCTGTCCTGGAAAACAGGCTGCCCCTTGGTGCCTGTCCCGATTTTTTTACCCGGGCGGCAGCGGTCAAACTGCCGCAGGCTGTGCTCACCAGAATCAGGGATGTTGAAGAGCAGCTCCAGGTTTTCCGGGAGGCGGCAGCCGATGAGGGGATTGCGCCACCGGCCGGCGCTGTTATGGATTACCTGCGGCTTAACCGGCAGTCTGATGCTGCCCTGCGTTTTCTCGGGCTTGCAGGCTCGTTTGGCAACGACCTGCAGGGATTTGCGGCCCACCTCAGAAAAAATGAAACGGCAACAGTGTATGACGAGAAGGCCGAGGCGGTATCGCTGATGACGCTGCACGGGGCTAAAGGCCTCGAGTTCCCCGTCGTCTTTATCACGGGAATGGAGGAGGGGTTTTTTCCCGGCGATTCCGGGAAGCAGCCGGCAGGCAATGTTGGGGCGACTCATGACGATGCCCGGACGGTTGAAGAGGAAAGACGGCTTTTTTACGTGGGGATGACGCGGGCCCAAAACGTTCTCGTCCTGACTTCCGCCGCGACCCGCAAGATTTTCGGAAGCTACAGCAACAGGCCGGTTTCGCCTTTTATTGCCGAAATTCCTGCCTCCCTTTACCGCCAGCGGGAGCAGGCCGCAAGTCGGAAGAGGAAAAAAGCGGGACAGCAGATGAAGCTCTTTTCCTGAAGGCGGCAAGCGACCCTGCGGTCATGCTAAAGTGATCCGCCGGCCATGGAGCGGATGATATCGCTTTTGCCGATGACGCCGATCAGCCTGTCACCCTCCATGACAGGAAGGGTGTGCACCTTTTTCTCTGCCATGATTGTTGCAATTTCATCAAGACCGGTATCCCCGGATACGGAAACCAGCTCTGCGGCGCAGATGTCCTGGACGGTATTGCCGGCCATTTTCCTGATCTCCTGTTCCGTCTTTTTCGAGCTTTCCAGAAAGATCACCGAGTCAAGGATGCTTATCATCGTTGGGATGTGCACCTTCTTGTTCTGGTCAATGAGATCGCTTTCCGTAACCACGGAGACCACCCGGCCGTCGTCATCGACGACCGGAACGCCGCTGATCTTGTTCTTCCAGAGGATCTCCGCCAGTTCGTTGACCGGGGTGTCCTGGCGGACGTTGAGCACTTGTTCTGTCATGATGTCTTTTGCGGTCAGCATGGTGATGTCTCCTTATATTCGGTAGAAAGCGCATTATACAATACGCTGCGGAAATCCTGTTAAACGTTTTTGAGCTCCTCCAGCACAAAGGGTATTTCACGGGCAACTTCCGAGGCAAGGTAGCCGGCGCCGCTCTCCGCGGCCAGGAGGTCCGCCGCGAGGCCATGGCTGAATACCGCGAGGCAGCAGGCATGCCAGGGCGGCATACCCTGGGCGAGAAAACCCCCGATAAGCCCGGCAAGCACGTCGCCCATGCCGCCGCAGGCCATGCCGGGATTGCCGGTGGGGTTGACCGCCGCGTTGCCGGCAGGGTCAACCACGAGGGTGTCAGCCCCCTTGAGAACAACATATACCTGGTGTCGCTCGGCAAACTCCCTGGCGGCCCCGAGCCGGTCCGCCGCTATCTCCACCGGCGTCACACCAAGGAGCCGCGCCATTTCACCGGGGTGCGGCGTCAGGATTCTCGGGCCCGCCGGTTTTTGAAGCAGGCCGGTATCGGTTGCCAGGATGTTGAGGCCGTCGGCATCAACAAGCAGCGGCAGCCCGATCTCGCGGTAGAGTTTTTTCACGAGCTCCGCGGTTTCCCCGGCGGTTCCGATGCCCGGCCCGATAACAAGGGCCTGCTTGCCGGTGAGACTGTCCAGGATGACCGGATATGCCTCTATGGAAAGTATGCCGCGGACCGTTGCGTGCAGGGGAATGGTCATGGCCTCCCAGAGTCCCGTTTCAAAGATCTGGTTGAGGTCGTGCGGCACGCCGAGGGAGACAAGGCCGGTCCCGGCCCGCAGGGCCCCGAGACCGCAGAGCATGGCGGCGCCGGTTTTGCCGGTGGATCCCGCCAATACCAGGAGGTGGCCGTAGGTGCCCTTATGGGAAAGGGGCGAGCGCGGTTTCAGCCAGTCACCGACCTTTCTGTCCAGAAATTCCAGGCGGCAATCCATATCGGCGAGCGCTTCAGGCGGGATGCCGATGTCAACGACCTCAAGTTCTCCCGTGTACCGGCGGCCGGGATATACGGCCTGGCCGATTTTTGCCGCACCAAAGGAGACGGTGAGGTCTGCCTCGACGCAAAGGCCCAGAACCCTGCCGCTGTCGGCGTTGATCCCTGAAACAATGTCCAACGCCACCACGGGACAGGAAGCCGCGTTAATCGTATCGACGGCGGCGGCAAAAGTTCCCGATACCTCCCGCGTCAGCCCGGTGCCGAAGATACCGTCGACCACGGCCCAGGATTCGGCGACAATTGCGGCGGCCTCGTCCAGTTCCGCTGCCGAGGCAACCTCAATGACCCGGACGGGAAATTCATGGAGCCGGGTGAAATTGACCGCGGCGTCCCCTTTGAGTTCTTTTGCCGGAACCAGGAGAAAGACAACGGGCTGGGCCATCCTGGCAGCCAGAAGCCTTGCAATCACCAGACCGTCCCCGCCATTGTTGCCCGGGCCGGCAAAAATTGCCACGGTTCTGCCCTCCGGCTCACCGTACCTGGCAAGCATCGCCTCGAAGGTCCTGCGTCCCGCATTTTCCATCAGGGTGAGCGAGGGAACCCCCCAGGTGTTGATGGCGGCGCTGTCAAGGCCCCGCATCTGCTCTGCTGTTACCAGTTTCATTTTTATTCTTCCAGGTTGTCCCGGTATGCTCTATATTCTCCCCGGCAGAGGGGCTGTCCCTGCTTCGGCGGCTCTTTTCCGCCGGTTTCGG
>JAFDCC010000044.1 GCA_019312985.1 Deltaproteobacteria bacterium | reverse complement strand
TGGGGATGTTTTCCGTTGGCGCGGCGGTAAAGGAGTACGGGCGGTTCCTGAGGAGAAAGAGGTAGCCGGCCCCGAGGCTGACAAAGGTGAAGGGGATTTGCAGCAGCATAAACTGCCAGGTCTGCAGGGTGAAGATGGAGAGGGTCACGATGACCACCGGGTAGAGGGGCCACCAGTACTCAAGGATGTGGCGGAACCAGTAGTTGACCGCGGCCTTCCACTCCGGCGGATTGCTGCTCTCCTGTGCCGTCTGTCCCACGAGGGGTGCGGAAAACAGGGCGCCGCCGGGCATGGGAACCAGGCCGATGGCCGCGGGAATGAGAACGAGGCTGATGGCCTGTCCGTGTCTGCCGCCATAGCGGCGGGCCAGGGCGACAATGGCCCTGCCGTTTTCCTCCGATGCCATGAAGTGGCCGATCTCCATGATAAGGGTGATGGTTATCGCCAGAAGCCAAAGCTCGGGACGGATAATGGCCTGCTGCAGGTCAGCCCCGAGGAGCGCCATGGGTTTTCCGGCCCAGAGGTCAACCAGCAGGCCGCCGCCGATGAGGCCGATGCCGAGGGGAATCCTGACGCGGCTGGCAACAAGGACGCCGAAGAAAACAAGGAGGATCTTGGCGACTGCGGAAACTTCCATGGTCAGCAACCCTGAAGGTTAAGAAAAAAAGGGGCCAGCCGCAGCGGCCGACCCCCGAAAATAACAGGCATAGAGCTATGCGGCGATGCTCTTAGAAGGGCTGCATGACCCAGATGCCGCAGGGGCAGGTGTCGCGGCAGAAACCACAGGCAATGCACTTGTCCGGGTCCGAAATGTACTCGTAGCCGACATCGGTCGGCACCTCCCGGCGGGAGATGGCATTGGTCGGGCACATGGTCTCGCAGAGGTGGCAGTCCCTGCACTTGCCGCAGGAAAGGCAGCGGTAGGCCTCGCCTTCAACGTGGACGCCGCACTCTATCTCGGGCTGGTAATGTTCCGTGGTCAGTGTTTTAAGGTCAATGAGTTTTTTGTCAAAGGGGAACCATTGCTTTCCCTGGGCCTGGGAGATGATATAATCCGCTGATTTTTTCCCGCTGCCGAGGGCATTGGTTGCCAATCCCGGGCGTTCGACATCACCGACCGCAAAAACATTGGCTTCGCTGGTCTGGCCGGCGGCGTCTGTCTTGATCCAGGCCGCTCCGCCGACTGTCATGCATTCCACGGTGTCGGGCAGAAATTTCAGGGCCGGAATGTCGCCGATGGAGATAATTACGGTCTGGGCCGGAATGAGATCGCCTTCCGTTGTTACAAGACCTTTGTCGGTAACTTCCTTGGTTATGACCGGCCAGCGGAAAGTGGCGCCGAGGGCCTCGGCAGTTTCCTTTTCCTTGCCAAAGGCGAGGGGCTTCTGGATATCAACCAGGGTCACCTCTTCGGCGCCAAGCTGGTAGGCCTCGTAAGCCACATCACAGCCGACGTTGCCGGCGCCGATGATGACCACCTGTTTGCCGACCTTCATGGGGTTGTCACTCTTGGCCGATTTCAAAAAATCCAGGGCGGCAATGACGCGCTCCTTGCCCGGAAAAGGCAGACGGCGTGGTTCGTGCGTCCCGACCGCGACAATGCCGTAATCGAATTTTTTCTGCAGTTCCTTGAATTTTGCCTTGTTCATCTCAACGCCGAAATTGACGTGGATGTTGTCCATTGCCATGAACCGGTCAATCTCCGAATCCCAGATGGCCTTCGGCAGCCTGTCCCAGGGAATGACCTGGGCCAGCTTGCCGCCGAGCCTGTGATCCCGTTCGAAGATATGGGCTTCAATCCCGGCCAGGGCAAGTTGCCAGGCTGCGTTCATGCCGGCCGGGCCGCCGCCGACAATGGCTACCTTCTTGCCTGTAGGGGGTGCTGTTTTCGGGGCCGGGGCATCCTTGATGGCACGTCCCATCATGGCAACGTCAATGCTCTTGTCGACTGTCTGGCGGGAGCAGCCCTCCATGCAGAGGTTGGGGCAGATATGGCCGCAGACCGAACCGGGCAGGGGGGTGTGCTGCAGAACCAATTCGTACGCTTCTTCCATCCTGCCGTCCCGGATGAGGCGCAGCCGGTCGATGGTCGGGATGTGCACCGGGCAGTAGAAGGTGCAGGGCGCCGCCTTTTCATGGTTGGCCCAGTATGGCTGGCGCCGGCGCAGTTCGCCGGTTTCGATCAACCCTATGGGGCTGCGGTCCAGGCCCGGCGCCAGGTCACGTAAGGGATCGCCGCCAAGGGCCCTGTCCCAGACCTTGTGGCGGAATTCGCTCATGGCCATGGGGCCGGAAAAGATCAGGGCCCGCTCCTGCGGCGTGATGGCCATGAGGATTTTCCATTCCTTTCTCTTCGACAGTGTCTTTAAAAGCTCGGGCCGGCCTATCTTTTCCAGATAATCCGGCATGCGGTCCATGAGCCACTGCCACTGCTCGTCATCAGGTTCAATTTCCTTGACGTTGCTACGGGAGTAAGTGTCATCGGTCTTGCCGCGGTAGTAGACCCAGCCGCCGACTGTACCGACACAGGGACGGTAGCCAAGGACGTTATCCGGATTTTTGGCTTCAACACCGCAGACAATGCCGATACCGCCGCAGTTGAACTCGGCAAAGGTATCACCGACCGATCCCAGGACCCAGAGTTCCGGTCTTTCATAATCCGGGTTCCATTTCGTCATTGTCAGGCCGCGGGCCCCGATGGATCCTTTGATCATGACGCGTCCCTGGGCCAGGGCGTTGCACACACCGTTGGTGGCATCACCCAGGACAACGATGTCAGCGCCGATATTGAGATAGCCGACGTCATCGGAGGCGGGACCTTCGCAGATGATAGTCGTGCCGGGCTGGCCCATGCAGCCCAAACGCTGCCCGACCGGTCCCCTCACCGTCAGGTGGTAGGGGCCGCCCTGGGGCATCAGCCGGCCGCCGACATTGTGCTGCCCATATGTTTCCAGGATAAGTTCCGGGGATTTTTGGGCCGCGGCCTGGACAATCTCCTCGAACTTCTGGGAGCTGATACGCTGGCCGCTTGTGTCCAGGCCCTTAACAGTAAGGACTTTGGGTGCTTCCTTTTTCTGGGTCGTTTTCTTCTTGGGACTCACAATTGTGCTCCATTTATACGCGCAGGGCGAACAATTAACATATATATTTGATCTGCAGCCTCTCTGCAGCAGCAGCGTCATCTATGCCTATGGCGTCGGACATGCCGATGGGCAGACTCTGGGAGCGGCCCAACGGTGCCAGGACCTTTCGCATCTCAGTCCTGATGGCCATAAAGGTATCTGCCACCCGCTCGGCAACATGGTCCGGGTCAAGACGGCGGTAGAGTTTTGGATTCTGGCTGGTGATGCCCTTGGGGCAGATGCCTATATTGCAGACGTTGCAGCGGTTCTGCTCGCTGCCGAGGCAGCCCGCCGCCGACTGCATTATGTACTTGCCGATGTGGACACCGGAAGCGCCCAGCATGATAAGTGCCAGGCCGTTCTGGGTAACGTTGCCGTTTTTGCCTATACCGCCAGCGGCAAAAATTGGAATTTCATTCTGCTTGCCCTGGGCAACCAGGTCAAGGTAGCACTCGCGCAGGTTGGAGGCGATGGGGTGGCCTGTGGCATCCATGCTGACGTTGTAGGCGGCGCCGGTGCCGCCGTCGACGCCGTCGATCATCAGGGCCGCGGCGTAAGGGTTGCGCACCAGGTTGTTCAGCACCGACTTGGCCGATGTGGAACCGGATATCTTGGGATAGACCGGCACCCTGAAACCCCAGGCCATGGAGAGGGACTGGATCATTTTCATGACCGACTCCTCGATGGAGTAGAGGGTCTGGTGCACGGGCGGCGAGGGAAGATCAACGCCTTCCGGCACGCCGCGCAGACGGGCGATGAGCTTGCTTACCTTGAACCACATCAGCAAACCGCCGTCACCCGGCTTTGCCCCCTGGCCGTACTTGATTTCAATGGCGGCAGGGTCGCACTGCATATCCGGGATGGCCCGGATGATTTCGTCCCAGCCGAAATAGCCGGAGGCGATCTGCAGGATAATGTATTTCAGGTAGGGGCTTTTCAGGACCCAGGGAGGACAGCCGCCCTCACCGGTAGCCATGACAACCGGGATGTCGAGGACCTCGTTGCAGTATGCCACGCCCTGCAGCAGGCCGAGCCACATGTTGGGGGAGAGGGCGCCGAAGGACATGGAGCCGATGACAAAGGGAAATATCTCCCGGACCGGTGGGATCCATTCGCCGGTTGTCCGGCGGCGCAGGTATTCTTCCGGCGACAGGACACGGCCAAGCAGGGTGTTGAGCTGGAACTCGTGCCGGCCGGCATCAAGGGCCGGGTCCGTTAGCATTGAAATGCGGTTGAACATGATCCTGTCAAGCAGGGATTCGCGAAAATTGCGGCGGCCGCCACGTTTCCAGGCCTCGCCCTTGTCGTTCTGCAAGAGGCGGACCCGGGGGTCGTTGGGGTTGGGTTCCGGGCCGATCGCCTCGTTGGGGCAGACGGTGGCGCACATGCCGCAGCCGATGCAGCGGTTTGCCGGCTCGGTCCGCTGGCGTATGCCGGTAAAGGTCCGGTAGTCGCTGCTCCGTTTTTTCTTGAGGATATCAAGTTTTGGCAT
>JAFDCC010000043.1 GCA_019312985.1 Deltaproteobacteria bacterium | reverse complement strand
GGTTGCGGGTTTCCACGACCTGGTGCGTCACCTCGTCATAATCCTCGATGCGGCCGGTGAGGTAGTCCTGGTCCGGCAGGAGATCCCATGCCAGTTCCCAGTTGTCGCCGCAGGCATCGACGAGACAGTCGACGATGGCAGCCCCGACGTTAAAACCGGTTGGGTCGCTGGCGTAGACCGCACCGCACTGGCAGCTTCCCAGGGCAAATTCTCCCAGTTTCCGCCGATCCGGGTACTGCGGCCTGCCGACATCCTGACCGCAGAACGGGCACCAGGGCCTGGTCTTCAGGGTGGTTTTGGCCATGTCAGGAAATTTCCCGGTTCAGGGCATCGAGGAACCGCCCGTCAACAGCGTAACCAAGTGCTGCGGCCTTATCGGCATGGGTTTTGGCCTCCTGGTACCTCTTGTTATAGTAAAGCGCCACGGCGAGATTGTTCTGGGCCATGGGAAAGTCAGGCTCCAACTTGACTGCCTCCCGGGCCGCATCCAGGGCTTTGGCGTCGTTGCCGGCCATGAGGTGAACCGAAGTCATGTTGATCCAGACCGTTACCAGTTTCGGCTCATGCTTCACCGCATTTTCATAATACTCCAGGGCCCGGGCCGCATCCATTCTGTTCTGCCAGATCAGGCCGAGGTTTGCGTTGGCCTGGGCCGAAGCGGAGTTGATGCTCAGGGCCCGCTCGTTCACCTCCTGGGCCTTGTCCATATTGCCCGCATCAAAGTAGAGGCCGCCCAGGTTGACGAGGCTTTCGACGGAAAAGGGGTCAAGGTCGATGGCTTTTTCCAGGGCGGCCAAAGCCTCCTCAATGCGGCCGGCCTTGCGGTAGACCAGGCCGAGCTGATGGTGCACCGTGATCGAATCCGGCTTCTCGGCCCGTTTCTTTTCCAGTTCCTCAATAACCTTTCCCAGGTCTTCCTGCATGTTCTTGTCTGCCATGAACGCATCCTCGTGAATGTTGAATTTACGGCCCGGAATCGCAGCGCATGCCGGGCACATCAAACCGTAGCCGTGGTTCATTATTTTCCGTGTTGCCTGGCACGAAGCCGCGGGCGGAAAAGCCCCGCCGGCGGGCATGAGCCCCAAAAATTTCCATACACTATAGGCATGAATGCTTTCAGCGCAAGGGGAAACAGCCAAGAAAACAATTGAAGGGAAATTCAGCGGTTATACTTTTCCTCGCAGGAAAGCTGCAGCTCTTCCCGGGCCCGCGCCAGAATTTCCCGGGCCTGCCGGATATCCTCCCGGATCTGGGCGGAGAGCTCTTCCGGCCCGGAAAACCTCTTTTCACCGCGCAGGTGCTTCAACAGGTTGATCTTGATCTTTTTGCCGTAAATATCCTTGTTGAAGTCGAAGATATGCGTTTCGACGGAGAGTTTGTCTTCGCCGAATGTCGGATTATAGCCGATATTCATGACGCCGCCGTAACACTTGCCTTCATAGACGACCTGGGTGACGTAGACGCCATGCTTCGGGCAGAGATCCTCTTCGGCGAGGTGAAGATTGGCTGTCTTGAAACCGACCACCGGGCCGCCCCGCTTCCTGCCCTCCTGGACCGTGCCCCTGATCTGGTAACTGCGGCCGAGAAGCTTCCTGACGTCCATCATCCGGCCGTCGCGCACCAGCTCCCGGACCTTGCTGCTGCTGACCAGGATGCTGTCAACGTAGTAGGGCTCCACCACCGTGACAGGAAACCCCTTCCGCAGCCCCTGTTCCTTAAGAAAGCCAATATCACCCTGCCTCCCCTTGCCAAAGGCGTAGTCATAACCGACAACCAGTTCCCTGATGCCGATTGTGCCCACCAGTACTTCATCAACAAAGGTTTCCGCCCCTGTAGCCGCAAACTCCCTCGTGAACGGAATGACGACCAGAACGTCGATACCGGCAATCGTGATCATTTCAACCTTCTGCTCATAGGATGAGATCAGCTTTAGGCCGATTTCGGGACGGACGACCTGCAGGGGATGGGGCTCAAAGGTAACCGCGACACTGGTGCCCTGTCCCTGGCGGGCCCTGCTGACAACCTCGGCAAAAAGCATCTGGTGCCCCAGGTGCACCCCGTCAAAGTTGCCGATGGTGACAAAACTTTTATCAAAGGGGGCCGGTATGTCAGCGAGGCTGTTGTATATTTTCATTGATTTCCTGTTTGTACCCTAGTAGTTGGTTCCACGGCCCTTTTGGTTCCTTCGCAAGCGGCCAGATAATTTCACCGGCTGGACAGAAGAACCTCTTGACAAATTTCACCCCCGTACTAATATTGCCTCCTGCTGCGTGCCGAAGTGGCGGAATTGGTAGACGCGCTAGGTTCAGGGTCTAGTGGGGGTTTCCTCGTGGGAGTTCAAATCTCCCCTTCGGCACCACGCAAGCAAATTGGCTGTAACCTCTCATGGTTACGGCTTTTTCTTTTTCCAGGGTGTTCAAATGGGCAAACCGTGGGACAGGCTGGCCGCAAATCGTGCCGCCTTCTTACCCTGAGACTCTCCAAGTTACAAACCTTTTTTCCAGTATGCATTATATTTGAGTGGCTGCATAGCTGCAGAATGCCTTTCTCATGCCACACATACCATTGTCTTGACCGTTTTTTTTGACTGGCTTTCGT
>JAFDCC010000042.1 GCA_019312985.1 Deltaproteobacteria bacterium | reverse complement strand
GGCGACAAGATTCTGAAAATACTCACCGAGGTAAAATAAGCCCGGATTGAGAAAGCATTCTGCCGAAGACAAAAACCGGAACTCTCCATGGGGGTTCCGGTTTTTTTGTTTCGTCGTCCGGCGGCGAAAGGGTCAGGGGTAAGTCAAACGGTTGAAGCCGCCCTCCTCATACCAGGGACGGGCTGCATTGATGCCCTGTAGCTCGATGAGCATGACTTCCAGGACCAGGTACACTTTGGTGCCCTTGCGGACACAGCCGGTCAGGGTTTCGCCGTGATGGCCCATGGCGGCATGCAGGTGTATCTTCGGTTCCGACCCGTCCCAGAAGACCGATCCCGTTCCGAGGACCTCCCTGGCGCCGCGGATCTCCCTCCAGACCGGGTCCGGGGGCATGGTCGGCTCCCGGGGTCCGGTGACGACATCCGCCTCGCGCAACCCGCCTAAAACATGAAACCAGCCGTTGCGGATATTCTCCTTTCTGATCAGTGCTATCAGTTCCTCCAGAAAGGAATCGCCCTCGTCAAAGCGGACGATGAATACTCTGCCGATTGTGCCTTGCCTATACTCCATTGTTTTTATGATGCAGCTGAGCGTATTGTGCCTTTTCCATGGCAGCCCGCATGATGCGGAAGAGTTCCCGGGAAAATTTGCGGTTGCGGGTCCGGGCATACTGTGCCGCCGCATTTTTCAGGAGAAAGAGATCGACACCGGGAATATCCCTGGCAACGGCCTCCATGGCCTTTGCCCCCGCGAGGAAATCCACCGGTTCCGTCTCGTGCAGATAACCATCTGTCTGCATTGCCTCGTCGTATAAGCGGATCGCTTCACTCACCAGGCTGTTTCTGAGGTGTTCAAGCCGCTGCAGGGTCCGCTTTTCCTTCAAGGCCGACCCTTTTCTGTTTGCCAGAAAATCATAGAGGTCATCCACAGGGGCATCGCGCAGCAGTTTGGTCGCATACTTCAGCTGCCGTTTCCCGGCCCCACCCTTCAGGTCCCTGGCGGCGAGGATCGCCTCCCGCACATCCGCCGCGCATGGCAGCGAAGCAATTTCACCAGGGGGAAGGGCTGCCAGCTCGCCGACGAGCTGCTCAACACCCTTGGCCCTTCTCTTTCTTTCTGATTTACTGAGACGTTCATCCATGGGAAACGCGGTCCAGGCCATCCTCTTCGCGCTCTTACTGCAGCAGCGCCACGACCCTGTCGAGGATTCTGGTTCCACACTCATCCTTGCTGAGAAGCGGCAGCTTCTCGAGCCCGCCCTCTTTATCGAGAATGCTCACCTGGTTGGTATCCGCTTCAAAACCGGTATCGCTTCCGGCGATATCATTTATGACGATCAGGTCGAGGTTTTTCTGGAGCAGTTTCCGCTCGCCTTCGGCCAAATGATCGCTGCTTTCCGCCGCAAAGCCGACCAGCAGCGGGCGTTTCGCCTGCTTCTTCCTGCTGCCCAGTTTTTTCAGGATATCCGGGTTGGCAACCAGCTCAAGGGTGGTTGCCCTGCCGGATTTCTTTACTTTCTCGGCCATGGTCTTTTTCGGGCGGTAATCGGCTACCGCTGCTGCCATGACAACGATATCGGCCCTGTCATAGTGGGCCAGCACTGCATCGTGCATCTGACGGGCACTGGTGACATGGACTGTCTCCACGCCGGGAGGAGGGGTAAGGGAGCAGGGGCCGCTGACGAGAATAACGTCTGCACCGCGGCGCCGGGCCGACCGCGCCAGGCTGTAACCCATTTTCCCGGAAGAACGGTTGCCGAGGTGCCTGGCAGGATCGAGCGCTTCCCAGGTGGGGCCGGCGGTGACCAGCACGGTCTGTCCCTGCAGATCCTGGACGCTGCAGGCCGCGGCAATCTCCTCCCGCGCTGTTTCCCAATCCGGAAGCCTGCCGACACCCTCCTCGCCGCAGGCAAGTTTCCCCTCCTCCGGGGCAATGACGGTGTAGCCATACTCCTGCAGACGTGCCAGGTTGGCCCGGGTCGCTGCGTGGCAGTACATGGCGCTGTTCATTGCCGGGAAAACGAGAAGCTTCGCCCTGTTTGCCAGGGCCAGGGTGGAGAGGAGATCATCGGCCAGGCCGTTCGCCAGCTTTGCGATGGTCTGGGCCGTGGCCGGCGCAATGATAAAAAGATCGCACTCCGAGGCAAGGCTGATGTGGGTCATTGCCTCGCCTGCATCGTGTTCAAACATCCCCGTGTAGACCCGTCGGCCAGAGAGGGCCGCAAAAGTCAGACTGGAGACAAAGCGGCTTGCCGCCTCGGTCATGACGACGGTAACCTCTGCCTCTGCCAATACAAGTTCCCGCACCCATGCAGCCGTCTTGTACACGGCAATACTGCCGCTGATAGCGAATAGAATTTTTTTTCCTGCAAGTAGTGATCGCATGTCAGTTCTTTGGTTTGTATGCAATGAAAATGATGGTCCGCTTCTTATCCGCGTTTTCCTTACCCTTACAGCTGTTTTACAAGAAGTTTGTCAATCCCTTTGCGCGTCGATTTCTGATTGTGGTGCAGGGGGAAGCCGAGGGCAATAACAGCCATGAGGTCCAGATTGTCTCCGAGGTCCAGAATCCGGTTCACCATCGCCTTGTTCTTGAGGATCTGCCCCAGCCAGACCCCCCCAAGCTCCAGGGCTTCCGCGGCCAGGAGCATGTTCTGGATACAGGCGCCTGCCGACTGGTAATCCTTGACATCGTCGTACATGTCGTTTTTATCGAGGTAAACAGCGATAAGGGCAGCGGCCGCTCTGACAATATGGCCATAATGGGTCTGCTGCGCCACCTGTTCCCGAACGGCTGCATCCCGGATCGTGACAAAACGCCAGGGCTGATTGTTCAAGCCGGAAGGGGCCCACATGCCGGCCTCGACTATTGCCCGGAGCTTTCCGGCCTCAATCTCCGCCCCGGTAAATTCGCGGATGCTTCGCCGTTTGCGGATCGCTTCTAAAACCGCCTGGTTCATGTTATCCATACTCCTGCAGCAAAAGATTCAAGGTGCAACGGGTTTGTCTGCATCTGTATAAGAAAATACGGTGCATGTCAACTGCATCCCGCAAGGAAGTCCCTTTCCTTGGCCTCATTGTTGCTGGCCCGAACCGGTTTTATTCGTCGCCGGCTGCAAGATGCAGATTGTATCATTAGCCTGAATCTGGTAGATACAAAAGCCGGAGTTTCGTTCTATGACAAAGAAAAAGAAAAGAGATCCCCTGCCCCGCCTTCCTGCCGGCTCGACCTTTGTTGACACCCACTGCCACCTTGAAATGACCTTTGCCGGGACAGAGGAGATGGATACCGCGGTCAGGCGGGCCGCCGCCCTTGGAGTCGGCCGCATAATCACCGTGGGTATTGACCTTCCCACCTCGCGCAAGGCCATTGTCTTTGCGTCCCGTTATGACTCGGTCTACGCCACCGTAGGCATCCACCCGCATAACGTCCAGGGACTGGATGACGCCTCCTATGATGAGCTGGAGAAACTCTGCGCCATGCCGAAGGTGGTTGCCTACGGCGAGATCGGCCTCGACTATGTCAAAAAACATGCCCCT
>JAFDCC010000041.1 GCA_019312985.1 Deltaproteobacteria bacterium | reverse complement strand
TAGACGCTGCCGCTTGCCGGCATTGTGATGTTCTGGTGCGACAGCAGGAATTCGCCCACGGACGGGTCGAGGGTGAAGCCGTGCACCCCCTTGCCGGCCGAGTAGACCAGCATGGTGCTGGAACCGTAAAGGAAATACCCGGCCGCAACCTGTTCATGGCCATAACGGAGAAAATTATCAAGGCTCGAGCATTCGGCCGCGTCAATTTTCCGGTGGATGGAAAAGACCGTCCCGATGCTGACATTGGCGTCGACGTTTGAGGAGCCGTCCAGGGGATCAAAGGAGAGGACGTAGCTGCCACGCGGCAGGTTTTCCGGGATCTGGATAATATCGACGCTTTCCTCTGATGACATGGCGCAGAGAAGGCCGGATCGCTCCATTCGGTGCACAAGGGCTCTGTTGGCAAACTCGTCAAGCTTGAGGACCTTCTCCCCCTGGACGTTGATGTCGCCGGTCATGCCTAGAATGTCCGCCAGGCCCGCCTTGTTCACCTCCCTGGAGATGAGTTTGGCGCTCGTGGTGAGCTCGTTCAGCAGCCGGGTAAACTGGCCGGAAGCCGTGGGGCACTCATCCTCGCAGAGAAGCAGGTGTTCGGTGATCGTGGTGCCGAGCCTGTAGCTCTGGTTTGCCTGCTGGATATTGGTTGGCTCCATGAAATTCCTCCTTGTCCCTTAACAGGTGAGGTGAAAACAGGCGCCGGTTTTGCCGTCGCCTGCCACCCGGTTATAGGTTGCAACAGCCCGGGAACTCCTTTCGACAATCAATTCGATACTGTCCGCTATCAGGCGTTCTTCCAGGCCGGCAGCCGGACGCATCAGCCCCATGAAACCGGTGCCGCAGATAATCCGGTGAGGCCTTGCGGCAAGGAGGGCGGCCAGGTCCTCCTCGGCGAGAACGTGCCCCTTGCGCCGCCACCAAGGGGAAAGGATAGTGCCGTCCGGGAAGATGACAACATCTTTGGTATAGCTCGTCCCGCCGATGACCATGAGACCGAAGCTGTAGGTGTCAATTGTAGGTGTCATGAAATTCCCCTGGCCCTGTGGGGCTGGTGTTTTGGTGATTTGCGGGAAAAACTCCGAATCGATGCATCTCTTGAAATAAGCCGGTTGGGACGGAATATTTTTTGTCCATGATAAAACCCGTGAAAGCTAGCGCTGCAGAGAGGTTTCTCGGCTGAAGAGGCAGCAGGAAAATTTGCAGCCGTATTGAAATAGGGTATATGTTTACTATAAGATACAGGCAGGAACAATTCACCTGCTTTTTGGGTCAACGGGGGCGCAGAATTACGTGGAGAGGAAACAGGATCGGTGGTGCAGAGGGGAGTGATGACAACGTTCGCCTGGTCTGCCCTGATACTTGCAGCCGGTATATACGGCGCTTTCTGTCTCGTCCTCTTTCTGACGCAGGCCAAACTCATCTTCTACCCTGACATCCCCTCGCGGCAACTGGCGGCAAGCCCGGCGGACATCGGCCTGGCATACGAGTCTGTCACCCTGACCACGGGCGACGATGTCCGAATTCACGGCTGGTTTGTGCCGGCCCCCGGAGCAAAGGGGACCCTCCTTTTTTTTCACGGCAATGCCGGCAATATTTCCCACCGCCTCGATTCCCTGCAGATTTTTCATGATCTCGGCCTCTCCTGCCTCATCATCGATTACCGGGGCTACGGCCGAAGCGAAGGAGCCGTTTCGGAGCAGGGCACCTATCTTGATGCCGAGGCGGCCTGGAACTACCTGGCGGAAACCAGGAAAATCCCGGCCCGCGAGATCATTGTCTTCGGCAGGTCACTGGGTGCAGCCATCGCTGCCTATACCGCTTCGCGCCACAGGCCGGGCGCCCTGATCCTGGAGTCGGCCTTCACCTCGGTCCCTGACATGGGGGCGAGACTGTATCCCTTTCTGCCGGTAAGGCTCTTGAGCAGGTTTTCTTACGACAACCGCAGAGCCCTCCGCTCTGTTGCCTGCCCGCTCCTTGTTATCCACAGCCGCAATGACAGAACAGTTCCCTATGAGAACGGGCGGCTGCTTTACGATGGCTACCGGGGCAGCAAGCGCTTCCTGGAAATTCAGGGTGAGCACAACGGCGGCTTTCTCACAAGCGGCAGCGCATACAAGGAGGGTATCGATGATTTTATCGCTGCCGCCCTGGCAGCTCCGGAAGAGGCGGGCGGCAAAGCGGCACGGGGCAGGAGCGGGGCTACTCCTCCTCTTCCCGGGGAATCGGCAGAAGGAAAATAAGAATAAAAAGGGCGCCGGAGATCGGCGAAAGCCAGTAGAGTATGCTGATGAAAGCAGCACCCGGGTCAAGTGACTTTCCGGTGGCCCCACGGGAAACCGCCTCTGCACCCGGTTGGGCCGGGGCAAGGGCCTTGATACGGGATCCCCGGGCCAGGGAGACACTGATGTCCCTCAGTGCGGCAGGACTGGGAAGCAGGGTGCCGCCGGCGATATACATTTTCAGGAAGATGTCCCTTTCTTTCTCGGCATACTCGGTGACAACAATGCCGGAATGGGAAAGCTCTGCCAGTGAGCCGTATAATATACAGTTCAGGTAGGTGGAGAGCAGAAAGAGCCCGAGAAGGAAGAGAAGGAAAAATATCCGCATCGGCTGATCGCTGTCGATGAAGGTTATCGTGGTGTGGCGCGGCTTTGGCCAGCCTGTATCTATTCGATAAAATAAGAAGAAATCAAATATTTTTTTTGCCAAAAGGGGTTGTATTATGCTTTACAGTGATGCAGCGATTAAAATATGGTAATAAATCCCCTGGTATAAATCATCAAGGAAAGGAGTTTCGGGCTATGGGAGTAATGGATTATTTTACCTCGGTACCGTCAATGACGGCCGATGAGGCAAAGAAGTTTCTCGCTGAAAAAAAACCTGACGAGTACAACCTGATTGATGTGCGGCAGCCGGGGGAATACGAGGGAGATCACATTCCCGGGGCCAACCTTATCCCGATGTCGGAGCTCAAGAGTCGACTGCAGGAGATTGACCCGGATAAACCGACCGTTGTCTACTGAGCCGCCGGGGTGCGCAGCCGGTCGGCTGCAACGATGCTGCTTGGCAGCGGTTTGAAGAATGTTTACAGCATGGAAGGCGGGATACGGGCCTGGAAAGGAATGGTCGCCCATGGGCTCCCCGAGGCAGGAATGGCCTACTTTTCTCCCGCTGCCAATGCAGAAGAGGTTGTCGGCCTGGCCTGGGCCCTGGAAGAGGGGTCAGGGCTTTTTTACCAGGGGCTGTCCAAACACTTCAGCAGCGACGCCGAGGCCCAGAAAATGTTCAGCTGGCTTGTTACTGCCGAAAAAAATCACGAGAAACACCTGCTGGAAACCTATGAAACGCTGGTCGGCGCCAGGCCCGATTTTGAAAAACTGCGGGTTAAGTTCAGCGACAAGCTGAGTGGAACGGTCATGGAGGGCGGTATTCTGGTTGAAGAGGCCCTTGCCTGGGTCAAGGACAAGGGTGTCTCCGAGGGCCTGGAGGTGGCCATTGCCCTGGAGGTCAATGCCTATGACCTGTATGTCAAGATGAGCAGGGCCATTGACGATAAACAGGCCCGCGAGATCTTTGAGACGCTTGCGGAAGAGGAGCAGGTGCACCTGGAGAAACTCTCCGGCCTTCTCGACAAAAGGGCCTGATTCGGGGCCCGCTCTCCTGCCGCAGCCAGGACTGGGTAAATTGTATCCACCTTCTTTTCGGGGTGGGTAATTTTTAAACACCGCATATGCCTTAGCAGCAAAGAATAGGCGGGGCAAAAAATGATTTTGAAATAATTACCCTTTAATTTTAGATGGTTAGTGTTTTGTGTAATTTTCTGGCACGGTTCGTGTATATATAAGAGTCAAACTACACGAGAAGAAAAAAGCCTCTCTCCTTTTTTGCTTTCCTTCCTAAAAAAAACCGGCCCTCCAACCAGGCCGGTTTTTTTATTTGTATCTTCCGGTTACTCCCGCGGTGTTTTCGCCGGGATGGCCCGGAGGGACTCTATCATCTTCGCCGGATCGGTTGTCGGGAAATTGCACTTGAAATCGGTGCACACGTATGCCGTTGCCCTGTTGTCCGGCGCTGCCATGAACTGAACAAAATTCGCATACCGGTTTATGGCGGGGTCATCTTCATCTGCCGGCTTGAACAGCACAACCGCATTGGGAAAAAACCCGGTGCGCAGTCTCTGCAGCATCTCCTTGGTGTCCGGGCTATCCCTGCGGCCGACGATGACCACCTCCTGGGAAGGGGCCAGGGCAAATTCAAGCCCGGCAAGAAACATCGGGTATGCAGGGGGCCTTTCCCTGGCGCTGGAAGAGAGCAGCGAACTTATGCCGCCCGCCCGTTCCTCCAGGAGGTGATTGCCGGTCAACCTGCTGAGCTTCAGAAGATTCAGCATGGAAACAGCGTTTGACGAGGGCAGCGCCGTATCGATACTTTCCTTGATCCTTGGGAGAAAGGACTCTTTATCCTCGGCTGTCAGGTAAAAGCCGCCCAGCTTTTCGTCCCGGAAGGCTGCTGTCATGTCTTCTGTGAGCTCCAGGGCAAGTCCCAGCCAGCCGGGATCAAAATCCCAGCCATAGAGCTCGAGCAGCCCCCAGGTCAGAAAGGCGTAATCGGCGGCCGTCGCTGCAAGACCGGGTTGGCCGCGGCGCCACATGTGCAGCAGCTTTCCCTCCGGGGTGCGGCCTTGGTCGAGAAGAAACCGGGCCGTGCGTTTCGCGGCCTCGCCGTATAAAGGCCGGTCAAGGACCTGGGCCCCCCTGGCAAGGGCCGCGATCATCAGGCCGTTCCAGCCTGTCAGCACCTTGTCATCGGTTTCCGGCCGCACCCGGCGGTTGCGGGCTGCCAGCAGGCCGGCGCGGACCTTTTCAAGTCCGGCTGTTTTGTCAGCATCATCTTCCAGGTAAAGAATGTTCCGGCCCGTTTTCCTGCCGCTGACAGGATCGACGTAATTGCCTTCCTCTCTGACATGAAAGGCTGCAATGGCCTGCGTTGCTTCCTGTTGTGGCAGCGCCCGGCGTATCTCATCGGCTGTCCACAGGTAGAATTTTCCCTCTTCGCCTTCGCTGTCGGCACTGATGGCAGAATAGAACCCGCCTTTTTCATCCAGCATTTCCCGGAGAACAAAGTCGAGCACCTCTTCCGCCGTGGCGCCGTATTTCTCCTTTCCAGTTGCCTGGTAAGCCTCCAGGTAGGCCATTGCCAGCAGGGCCTGGTCGCTCAGCATCTTCTCAAAGTGAGGCAGGCGCCAGGCGGAATCGACAGTATAGCGGTGGAAGCCGGAAGCGAGCTGGTCGTAAATCCCCCCATTCCGCATGGCTGCCAGGGTTTTTTCAACCATGGCAAGGGACTGGCCCCTGCCGGTCCGGTGCTGGGCGCGCAGCAGGAAGAAAAGGTTCAGAGGCTTGGGAAACTTGGCGTTTCGGCCAAAACCGCCGTTTTCTGAGTCAAAGCTCTCGGTAAAGGCGTTCAATGCGGTGTCGAGTTGGGCAGTGTCCATGCTGCTGCCAGGCAGCTGGACCGTTGCGGAAAGCATTGCCGCATTGATACTGGCCGCAGACTTCAGGATGGATTCCCTCTCCCCGGCCCAGAGCTCTTTCACCTTGGGGATGAGCTCCAGGAGACCGGTCCGGCCAAAGCGGTTTTCCTTGGGAATGTAGGTGGCCGCGTAAAAAGGTTTGCCGTCCGGGGAAAGAAAAAGGGTCAGGGGCCAGCCGCAGGAAGGGGAGAGAAGCTGGCAGGCCTTCATGTAGATCTGGTCTATGTCGGGTCGCTCCTCACGGTCTACCTTGACCGCGATAAACACATCGTTGATAAGCTCGGCAACCCGGGGGTCGGAAAAGGATTCCTCCTCCATGACATTGCACCAGTGACAGGTCAGGTAGCCGATGGACAGAAAAACCGGCTTGTCCTCTTTCTTTGCCATGGCAAAGGCATCCTCGCCCCACGGCTGCCAGTGGACAGGGTTTGAGGCGTGTTTCAGCAGGTAGGGGCTCAGTTCTTTGCCGAGGCGGTTACCCGGGACCTCTTCTGCCCCGCCCCTGCCTTCAAAAGACAGGAGGAACAGAAGGGGAATGGCGAGACAACAAAAAAAGCGGGTTAGGATTGCCATGGATTTTACTCTCTGAAGGTTATTTGTCGCCTGTCGCCTCGCTGCTTTCGGGGCTTTCTTCGCCTGCCCCCAGCGGCTCCGTCAGGATGGTATAGGGCAGCATGAGGGTGTCCTTCACCAGGTCGAAAAACTCTTTGCCGACGGCTCCCGGGTGGAGCGGTACTACTGCTGGTTCGGCAATGGGTCCCTTGACACCAACCGGAACACTGATCCTGCTCCCGTATTCACCCATGATCGGCTCGCCGATCAGCGGCACTTTGGAGATAAGGTTGCTGAAAGTCTTGAAAGGCGCAACAAGCAGTGTCATGTCCACCTCATAATCAGTCATTCGAATTGCGCCCCTTCCGAAAAGATTCAGTCCTTCGCCGCGAATGATCGCCCGGTCAAAAAGGAGGTGGTCATCCTTGACATGCATGTCGATATCCATGTGAGAGAAAGGAAAACCCTGTTTGCCTCTGCTGTCTACGTGGACCGTGAACAGGTCTGTTATGTTGATGACCTTGAAGATGCTGGCAAGGGTTTTCAGCCGGAGAATGCGTCCCTGGGAGGATTGCAGGTGGATGCTGCCCCCGGTCCAGGAACCTGCTTCCCGTTGCAGGTCCGCCTGCAGGGAGAATTCTCCCTCGATGATGTCCTGCTGCACACCGAGACAGGGCAAAACCGTCTCCAGGAACAATGTTTCATCGGCAGGGGTTCTGACGTAAAACTTTTCCCCGAGGGCAGTGTCCGAATACCAGGAACCCCTGAAGCCGAGGCCGCACAGCCGGGCGGAAAATATTTCCGTGCGCGACACCCTGTCAGGGGAAAGCTGCAGGTCTCCCTGCACATCATAAAGGGCGTACGTCGCTTTGTTACTGTCGTAAAAGGGCCCGGCCTGGTCACGGCTTACCGCAAAGGACTCAAAGTCAAAGCCAATTCGGCCGAATATGTCAATGCTCCGGACCAGGTGCACCCCCTCCTCCTTTTCTGAACTGTCGCCCAGGAAACTGTTTTGTGTTTCCTGGAACGCCTGCAGCAGGTTTGTGAAGGAATCTTTGGAAAGAAGGGGGGAGGCAAGGGCAATATCAAGGTTTAACCCCTCTTTTTCCGCCTGGATCTGGCCGGAGCCGGTAACAGTTTCGGCACCGGCCCCGAGAGTGAAGGCGTGCAGCTGCAGCTGGCTGCCGATACCCGTCAGGTCGAGCTTTCTGATGAAAAGGGGTTTCTCGCCGCCCGTTTTCAGGCGGAGGTTCTCTGTTTTCATTATCCCTTCAAAACGGGAGGCTTCCGGCCGGTCAGCAAAGGTCTCGAGCTTGAAGGCCCCTGAAAAACTCCCCTCGCTAAAGGTGGAATGGTGGAACAGTGCGTCAATGGTTTTGGCATTGACAAAGCCGTCCCAGGAGAGAGCGAAACGGTTCGGTGAAAGGCGCCAGAAGTCAAGACTCATCCGTCCCTGTTCGCCCAGGGCATAAAAGGTAAGCTCGTTGATGCGGAGGTGCTCG
>JAFDCC010000040.1 GCA_019312985.1 Deltaproteobacteria bacterium | reverse complement strand
ATTCCTTTTTCCCAGGAAATCCCAGGCCGCAATCTCACGCTGCAGCAGGTACTGGCCATATCCCTTAAAGAGATGCAGGGACTCGCGGATCGAGGTGTCTGAAAAGCGCAGCCGGTTCAACTTTTCCATGGGCAGCTCCTGGGCGCTCCGGAGCAGCTTGATGGTACTCAACGAAAGAGGGCTTATCTCCCGCGTTGCCAGCGGCGGTGAACACTTACCGCACAACAGGCCGTGGCGGCCGGGATGGAAGACATAGGGTGCACCTGGCGGCCCATCAGTGGCGCACCGGCTGCAGCCGCCGAGGTGCAGTTGGTACCCCAGCAGGGTGTATAGCTTGACCTGGAAAAAGATCTGCACCAGCAGCGGCGGCAACCCCCTGTCAATATTCTCCAGGGCCCAAAGCAGCAGGGCAAACACATCCCTGTCCGCATCATAATCACGGGACCAGTGATATAGGAGCTCACAGGTCAGGGCCGCACTGACATAGCGGCCATAATCCTGCCGCAGGCTCATGAACGGTGCCAGCAGCTCCGCTTCACTTATGCGCACCAGGCTTGAGCGGCCTTCAACGTAGAGGACATCAAGCAGGGAAAATATTTCAAGCTTGTTGCAGAAGCGCTTTTTGCTGCGCTTGGCCCCCTTGGCAATTCCCGCTATTTTCCCTGTTTCCTTGCTGTAAAAGGTGACAATCTTATCCGATTCCCCCAGGTCACTCACCCGAAGAACGATCGCTGTCATTTTCCGGCTGGCCATTGAGGGGTGTCGCTGCAATTGAATGTTTTGTTCACAGGTCGATCAGCAATCCCGGTGGGCGGCTGGCAAAAAGTCATGGGAGCAGAGAGGCGTTTTACTACAAGCCGAAGGGGCCATACCCGGCCAGGTACTTTTTATACAGCCAGTAGAGCAGGGCGCCGGCAGCGAGAATGACAAGCGGCAGAAACAGGCGGCGGAGAAGACCGCCGAAGCGGTTTTCCTCATGACCTTTCAGGGTTATGCCGGTACCGAAGTTTACCGTGCTTCCTTCTTTTTGCATGTCCGGGGCCGCGTTCTGGTACCGGCCCAGGACATCCTCCGGGTCAAGAGCCAGAAAGGCCGCATATTTTCTATAAAAGGCCCTGGTATATACTGCAGCCGGCAGACGTTCCCGGTTATCATCTTCAAGGGCTGCAAGGACCGTTGTTGAGATGCCGGTTGCCTCTGCCACCTCTTCCAGTGCAATACCACGCTGCAGCCGCTCCCCCCGCAAAAAAGCCCCGGCAGTTTCCAGGGAGGACAAAGGAGAATCGTTATTTTTCATGTCTCCTGGGCCGCTTTTTTTCACTGGCTCCTCCAGGCCGGCAACCTCATGCCCTTTTCTTTCCGCTTAGAGCAAAATCCTGATATAGGCGCCATCGCGAAGCTCATTGACCCACTTTTTGTACTGCGCCTCCATTTCCTGCTGGTAGAGGACATCTCGAATTTCCTCGCGGACGGACTCATAAGGCGCCTTGACAACAGTCTCGCCTTCCTGCACCGACAATAACTTGAAAAACTGGAAGGTATTATTGTTTTCAACGATCCGGCTTATTTCACCCGGCTGTATTTCCATGATCGCATTCTTCATGAAGGAGACCATCTCATCCTTTAGAAAAAAACCGATATCACCGCCATCCGCGGCTGAAGGCAGGTTTGAGTACTGCTTTGCCAGAGTCCTGAAATTTTCACCGCCAACGGCCCGCGCCCTGATCTTTTCCGCTTGTTCCCGTGCCGTCTCTTTGGAATCAAAGCCTGCCTTCTCCAGAACAACCACATTTCTCCAGGTAAAGCCCATCTGGAGGAGATGGAAGCCGTTTCCCCCTTTTTCCGGTATAATTTCTTTCTGGTAATACGCCTTGATATCCTCTTCTGTTATGACAATACGCGAACGGACTTCGTAGCCGATGAGCTTCGACTTTAAAATCTCGTCACGGATGTTATCCCGGTACTCCTGCTCGGAAATTTTCATTGCTGCCAGTTCCTGCCGGAAGTCTTCCAGGGTGGCATTATTCCGGACAAGCATCTGGTCCAGGGCGGCGTCAAGCTCTTTTTCCGATACGGCGATCGAGAGTTTTTCTGCCTGCTGCCGGACAATGAACTGGTCTATCATGCTGGAGAGCACCTCTTCCCTCGCCTTTGCCAGGATTCTGTCAACCTCCTCGGCAGGAGCCTGCGCCTTAATGCGCCCAAAGTATTCTTTTCCCGTATCTTCCATCTCGGAAAGGGTGATAACATCGTCATTGACCACCGCTATGACCCGGTCAACGACCTCCTCGCCATGGGAGGGGGATAACGCGAGAAAGGAAATAAGAATCCCCCGGAAAATCAGGCTGATTAGCTTCTGCATCAATTCATCACCAAATCGTACTGCAATTATGCGACAAACCACAAAGGCGCAAGTGCCTTCACAGGCTGAAAACAACAGGCCTTAATACATACCCGTTTTGTTTTTCGCGGACAACCAATTATTGGCCCAACCCCCCGGTTGAACGCTTTATTGCTCTGAAAAAAGGGGGCGCCATCGGCAGTCAGGCAGTAGCGTCGTCAAGCGCCTGCCATCTTTTCCGGGCAGCGGCAAGTGATTCCGGCGTACCGATATCCATGGAGAACTCACCACTGTCATACGCTTTCATCTTTCCTGTCATGCGGGGCAGAACATGGCAACTCAGGTCCAGGGGTCCTTCTTTCTTCTTCCGAAAGTAAGCGAAAAGCCTATTGTCAGCAATATAGATGGCGCCGGCACCGATATCGGACTTTGGTTTTGCCGGTTTTTCCTCAAAATCGGTGACCGTGTCATTACCATTCAGGAGGACGATGCCGGCCCGCTTCGGGTCCGCCCCCCGGTAGACCCTTATGGTCAGAGGCATTCCGTGTTTTTTGTGAAAAGCAAGCATCTGTTGCAGGTTTATACGGGTCAGATTGTCACCGTAGATTATGAAGAAAGGTCCGCTGCCGGCCCAGCGCTTGTTGGCCAGCAGAGTTCCGGCGCTTCCCAGCAGGACGGGCTCATGGAAGAGAGTGATTTTCAACCTGGGGTGACCGGCTGCCCATTGCCTCACAAAGTCGTGGACCTGCACAGCAAGCCAGCCGGTATTGATGAGTACCTCGTTAATGCCGGAGCGCT
>JAFDCC010000039.1 GCA_019312985.1 Deltaproteobacteria bacterium | reverse complement strand
TTTTCCAGTTTTGCCCGAATGCCGGTCGTCCAGAAATCAATCAACAACCTGGTGGAGATGGTGCGGGAAATTCTCGTGTTTTACGAGGAAAGCCATGGAAATATCACCTTTTACCAGGTCGCGGAAAATGAGATACCCCGTTTTCATTTTGACCTGAAACAGATGAAAAGGGTCCTGATAAACCTGTTGGAGAACTCCATCGCTTTCCTGCCTGAAGGCGGCGTCATTGAAATTGTTCTTTCCCATGACCGGATGCGGCAGGTAGTGCGGATGGAGGTGAAGGATAACGGCCCCGGCGTTGCAGATGAAGACAAGCTCAGGCTGTTCGAACCTTATTTTTCGACAAAAAAGTCAGGAACCGGTTTGGGACTGGCCATTGCCAGCACCATTGTCTCTGACCATGAGGGCCAGATCAGGGTCACAGACAACCAGCCCAGCGGCGCCGTTTTTACCGTGGAACTGCCGGTTGGTGCGTAATTCCTGTTGTCCCCCGTCTGTATTCCGGCTACACTCAGGACAGGCGGGGACGCGGCAACCGGCCAAAAGGGCCGGCGGCAATAACCGCTTTGCTTTTGCTCCTCCACCGGCCGGTGCAAGAATTTTCTCACGGTCAGTAGGGAGCACTTTGAACAGGTACGATGTCCCACACAATTCTTGTCATTGACGACGAAACAAGCATCCTCGAATCCCTGGCAGGTATCCTGTCCGATGAGGGTTTTGTCCCGGTCTGTGTCAATTCCGCCGAAGAGGGGTTGGAACGCCTGAGGTCCGGGGTGGTGGACCTTGTTCTCCTCGACATCTGGATGCCGGGCATGGACGGCCTCGAGGCCCTGCAGCAGATGAAGGCCGAATACCCCGAACTGCAGGTAATCATGATCTCCGGCCACGGCACCATTGAAACGGCGGTGCAGGCCACCAAGTCAGGGGCCTTTGACTTTATTGAGAAACCCCTCTCCTATGACAAGATCGTTCTTGCCATAAAAAACGGTCTTCGCTTCTCAAGCCTGCAGACCGAGAACCTGATCCTGCGCCAGAAGACGGAGAGAAGGCCCTCCCTCACCGGCAATTCGGCCGTAATTCAAAGTCTCCGGGAACAGATAGAACGTGTCGCCCCGACGGAGGCCTGGGTCCTGATCCGCGGCGAACACGGAACCGGCAAAGAACTCGTCGCACAAACCATCCACCGCCTCTCCCCGAGAAACATCAAGCCCATGGTCGAGGTCAACTGCGCCGCCATCCCGGAAGAACTGATCGAAAGCGAGCTCTTCGGCCATGAAAAGGGCGCATTTACCGGGGCGCATACCTACAAGCGGGGCAAGTTTGACCAGGCCGACAGAGGCATGCTCTTTCTGGACGAGATCGGCGACATGAGCATGAAAACCCAGGCAAAGATACTGCGCATCCTTCAGGAACAGGCCTTTGAACGGGTGGGGGGCACCAAGACCATTTCCGTTGATGTCCGTGTCCTTGCCGCCACGAACAAAAACCTGGAGCAGGAAATCGAGGACGGCAACTTCCGGGCCGACCTTTTCTGGCGCCTTAACGTCGTTCCCATCAACCTCCCCCTGCTTCGGGAACGCCCCGAGGACATCCCCCTGCTGGTCGCCGATTTCATGGAGGAGTTCAGCCACAAGGGGCTGAGCAGAAAATCATTTTCCGCGGCGGCGCTCTCTCTCATGATGAAGCATAGCTGGCCTGGAAATGTCCGGGAACTCCGCAACTTTCTCGAACGTCTGGTGATTATGTGCCCCGACAGTGAAATCAGCGATGAAATTGTGCAGCAGTTTCTGCACCAGCCCGGTTTCTCCCATTCTGCCCCGGAAAACGATGCAGCCCTTCATCCCTACCGGAACGACAATTTCAAGGAGGCAAAAAGAGCCTTTGAACGCCGGTACCTGCTGGACAAACTCCGGGAAAACAGCGGCAACATTTCCAAAACCGCCGATACTCTCGGCCTGGAAAGAAGTCACCTGCACAAGAAGTTAAAGGCCCTGCAGATTACCCCTGCCGATACCGGCTGAACAGTTTGCCCTTCAATGCCAGGCGCCTGTTGCCGCCTGTTTCCCCGTCCCATCCGTCCCCAGAAATCATTTGAGTTTTTCACCATGGTGCTTATGGTATAACTGCATCAGAGGCAGGCTGCAGGGATATAGGCCATTCTGCAAGAGGATTCCAGCGACAATGAATGATGACAAGATGACAAGCCTTCCGTCTCACCAGGACATTGAAAAGGACATCAGCGACTACCTTGCCAAAAAGTATGGCGACCGCGTTAAAATAATCGGTTTTCAGGCACAGCCGGAAATCGAAATCGACTCCACCGTACCTGCCGACCAGCCCGGCGGAAAGAAAAGCCCCTACCGGGATTTCAGCATAAAGCCCGAAGAGCTCTGCGCCTATCTCGATGAGTACGTTGTCCGCCAGGACAATGCCAAGGCCATTCTTTCCACCAAGATCTGCACCCACTTCAACCGCATCAGGAATGCAATGGAGAATCCTCTGCAAACCAAGCGGACAATGGGCCAGATCAAAAACAATGTCCTGCTCATCGGTCCCACCGGGGTCGGCAAAACATTCCTCATCAAGCTGATTGCCACTAAGCTCGGTGTCCCCTTTATCAAGGGCGATGCCACCAAGTTCAGCGAAACCGGCTATGTCGGCGGTGACGTTGAAGACCTGGTGCGCGACCTGGTCCGCGAGGCGGGTGATGACATCGAAAGTGCCGAGTACGGGATCATCTACATCGACGAAATCGACAAGATAGCCTCGGCCCGCAATATTATCGGCACGGATGTCTCCCGCTCGGGAGTTCAGCGCGCTTTGCTCAAACCCATGGAGGAAACCGAGGTTGACCTCAAGGTGCCCCATGACCCCATTTCCCAGATCGAGGCCATCGAGCACTACCGCGCCACCGGCAAACGGCAGCGGCGGCTGATTAATACCCGGAACATCCTTTTTATCATGAGTGGCGCCTTTACCGAACTTGAGGAGATCATCAGGAAGCGTGTCCAGAAACAGGCCATCGGTTTTGAGGGGGATATCACCTCCAGGAAATTTTCAGGTCACTACCTGAAACATGTCAAGGCAGAAGACCTCATCGCCTATGGTTTTGAAAGT
>JAFDCC010000038.1 GCA_019312985.1 Deltaproteobacteria bacterium | reverse complement strand
GTTCGAAGATGTACTCGGCCTTGTCCTTGGGGATATTGTTCTTTGTCGCCCCGGCCATGAACTTTTCCTTTTCACTCGCCATGACCTCGGGAATCTTCTTGCCCATTGCCCGCCGCAGAATGTCGGCGTCGCCGAGGGTGTAGTTTGCCAGGATGTTGGCAATTTTCATGACCTGTTCCTGGTAGACAATGACGCCGTAGGTCTCCTCGAGCACCGGCTTGAGCTGCGGCAGCTGGTAGTTGGCCGGCTTTTTGCCGTGCTTGGTGTCGACAATGTTGCCGATCATGCCGCTTTCCATGGGGCCCGGCCGGTAGAGGGCGACCAGGGCGATGAGGTCGGTAAAGACCTCAGGTTTCATGTTGGTCAGCAGGGCCCGCATGCCGGAGCTTTCCAGTTGGAAGACCCCGAGGGAGTCGCCCTTGCAGAGCAGGTCGTAGGTTTTCGGGTCATCCAGGGGGATAGTGCCGATGTCAACCGGACTGCCGAGGTCCGCCTCGATGAGCCTGATGGCCCGGTCGATGACCGTCAGTGTTTTAAGGCCCAAAAAGTCGAACTTGATGAGGCCGGTCATCTCGGTGTACTTCATGGCGTACTGGGTCAGAATTTCACCCTTGGGCCCCTTGCAGAGGGGCAGGTATTCCACGATCGGTTCCGGGGAAATCACGACCCCGGCGGCATGGGTCGACATGTGCCGGGAGAGCCCCTCGAGTACCCGGGCGATGGAAAGCAGGGAGGCGACCTTCTCGTCCCTTGTTTCCGCATCGCGGAGCCGCGGTTCCTGCTCGATGGCATCCTTGATTGTAATTTTCAGCTGGTCGGGAATGAGCTTGGCAATGCGGTCCACATCGCCGAACGGCATGTCAAGGGCGCGGCCCACATCCCTGATAACGGCGCGCGCCTTCATGGAGCCGAAGGTGATGATCTGGGCAACATGCTCAGCCCCGCCGTATTTTTCCTGGACATAATGGAAAACATCCTCCCGCCGCTCCATGCAGAAGTCGATGTCGAAGTCGGGCAGGCTTTTGCGCTCGATATTGAGAAAGCGTTCGAATATCAGGCCATAGGGCATGGGGTCGATTTCCGTAATGCGCAGGCAGTATGCCACGAGGCTGCCGGCCCCGGATCCGCGGCCCGGGCCCACCGGGATGTTGTTGTTTTTCGCCCAGTTGATAAAATCGGCCACGATGAGAAAATAGCCGGGAAATTCCATCTTAATGATGACCTGGATCTCGACCTCGAGCCGTTCGTGGTAAGTTTTTTCAAGCTCGGCGGTGAGCTCGCCCCGGGCGTGGATTGCAGCCAGCCGCTCCTTCAGCCCTTCCCGTGCCAGCCGCTCAAAGTAGGTGTCGAGGGTCTCGCCCTTCGGCAGGGGGAAATTGGGAAAATGGTGCTGGCCGAAATCAAGCTCCAGGTTGCACCGCTCGGCAATTTTTACACTTTCCGCCAGCGCCTCCGGCACATCCTTGAACCGTTGCCGCATTGCCTCGGGGGACTTGAAGTAGAGTTCGTCCGTGGCAAACTTGAAGCGGCCCTTGTCGTTTATCGTCCTCCCTGTCTGGATGCAGAGCAGAACCTCATGGGCAAAGGACTCATCCTGGTTGAGATAGTGGCAGTCATTGGTGGCCACCAGCGGAATGGAAAATTCCCTGGAGAGTTTCAGCAACCCCTTGTTGACTTTCTTTTGCTCCTTGATGCCGTTGTCCTGCAGCTCAAAGTAGAGGCGGTCGCCGAAGATCTTCAGCAGAGCCTTTGTTTCCCTGCGGGCGGCGTCCATGGTGCCGTGGAGGATGAGGTGGGGAATACCGCCGTGCAGACAGGCGGTTAAGGCGATCAGCCCCTCGTTGTGGGCAACCAGGGTTTCCTTGTCGATGCGCGGCTTGTAGTAGAAACCCTCAAGCTGGGCAATGCTGGCCAGTTTCATCAGGTTTTTGTAACCCGTGAGGTTCATGGCCAGCAGGACAATATGAAAGGCTGCTTCGCTGGAGCTTTTGGCGCCGGAGAGCTTTTTCCGGTCCTGGGGCGCAATATAGAATTCACAGCCGATGATGGGCTTGATATTCGCCTTTTTTGCCTTGACATAGAACTCAAGGGCGCCGTGCATGGCGCCGTGGTCGGTGATGGCGACTGCCCCCATGTTGAACTCCCGGCATTTCTTCAGGAGATCGTCAATGCGGATGGCCCCGTCAAGCAGGCTGTACTGTGTATGAACATGGAGATGAACAAAGTCGGCGGCAGCGGTTTCTGTCATGGCGTTTCTATCGGTGTTGTTGCGGGGTTGAAGGGTTGTGGGCACATGTACTGAACATGGACCATTGGCCTTGTGCAATTCTGCCCTGGAAATTTTCGAGGAAAGAAAACCAGAAATTACCGGAACAGCAAGAGATTCAAGGGAAGATCACCAAGCGGCAGGTGATGGCAAAAGTTCTGTTTCCCAGGCTCATTTATGGTCGAATATGGAAAATCTGTCAAGTGCAATAAGGCTCTCCCACAGGTCCTCTTCACTGCGGGGTTCCAGGGTGATAATGGGCCTGATCGCCCGTGCCGCAAGGGAGGAAAAAAGACCGGGAAAATCAAAGTCGCCTTTCCCCAGGGGCAGGTGCTCGTCCCGGCCGCCGTGGTTGTCGTGGAGATGGAGCTGGCGAAGCCTGTCGCCCAGGATTTCCAGCCATTCGTGAAGGGGGGTCCCGGCAAAGGCCAGGATGTGGCCCGTATCGAGACAAAAGCCGGCGAAAGGGGAATCGAGGGCATCGAGGAGCACCCTGTGGACAGCCGGGCCCTGCTCATAGGTGTTTTCGAACATCACCTCCACTTCCTGTTCTGCCGCCACAATAAGCAGATGGCGCCAGGTTTCCAGAGAGGTTGCCAGCCAGCGCTCCAGGTCATAACCGTGGACACAGTCAAGGTAGCCGAGGTGACAGACGATGGAACGGGGCTTGAATATTTTTATGAGGTCAAAGCAGCGTTTGAGCTTTTTTCTTGTTGCGGCAAGGATGACCCGGTCCGCGGCGCCGGGCAGCATGTCATGAAAGGGGGCGTGCAGGGTGCACTGCAGGTCCCGCTCCCGTAAAAAACGGGCCCGTGCCAGAAAGTCCTTCCGGGTGGCGGTGTAGAGAATGTCACCGTCAAGGCCTATTTCCGGGTTGATGCGGTAGCGGGAAACAAAATCTTCGTACCGGGCAAAATCAGCAAAGGGGATGTTGACAAAGCACCGAGATATAATGTGGGAGAGATCGGTTTTCATGGGAGACTATGCTACCGCGAACAGAAGGCAAAGACGAGTTGATTTTTTCAAAACCCTGTTTTTGGAAAAGAGGGGTCGAAGCGGGTCGGTTTACAGCAGGACCGAGAGTATTTGACAATTCCCACCGGTGTTGATATTTCTGTAACTGTCAGGGGCAGAAATCTGTAGCCAGTAGTTAAATCTTTATGGGAAGCAGCAGGTTGGCACTGAAAAGGTACCCGATATCGGTCTGGCCGGTAAGTGAGACAACCGCGAATATTGCGTTCTCATGGCTTTTGCACCTCCGCTGGGGGGCACTCTTATGCCAGGCGCTGTTGATCCTTGTCGCCTACGGTTACCTCAAAATTGCCATTCCCATTGTTTTTGTTTCTACGATTCTCGTTTTCGAAGCCGCCAGTAACCTCTTTTTCTTCTTCCTGTACCGCCGGGAAAAGATTTTCCCGGAATGGCTTTTCGGCCTTGTCATGTTTCTTGATATAATCTTTCTGACGGCCCTGCTCTATTATACCGGCGGGCCGATGAACCCCTTCACCTTTCTCTACCTCGTCCACATAGTTCTCGGTGCGGTGCTGATGCGGCCCAACTGGTCCTGGAGCCTGACGGTTTTTACGGTACTCTGCTACAGTTCATTTTTTCTGGTGCCGGCTGAGGTCCTGGGCCAGCTGCCGCTCATCTTGCCTGGCGGCTTTATCGGGGGGGAGGAGATCCAGGAAACCTGTCATAGCGCCCTTACCGAATATGCCCTGCTTTCCGACCACATGAAGCTGCACCTCAAGGGTATGCTTTTGGCCTTTGCCATTACCGCTTTTTTCATTGTGTTTTTTGTGGGGCGGATCCAGGCGGCCCTGGCCGAGCACCAGCAGACCCTCGTCAGCCTCGAAGAGGAGAAGGCGAGGAGTGAACGGCTTGCCTCGCTTGCAACGCTTTCCGCCGGTGCGGCCCATGAGTTTTCCACTCCCCTTTCAACCATTGCCGTTGCCGCAGGGGAGATGCTGCACCAGCTGCAGAGCGGCCGGGCCGGCCAGGATGTCATTGATGATGCTCGGCTCATAAAGGACCAGGTGCGGATCTGCAAGGACATCCTCTACCAGATGGCGGCCGATGCCGGCAAGCACCTCGGGGAACCTTTGAAAAAGTATGCGATTAGATATATAATTGAACAGACAGTGAACCAGTTTTCTGCCGCAGACCAGGCCCGGATCAGGACAGAGGACCAGGTGCCTGAAATGTTCCTCCTCGCACCGCTCAGGACCCTTGTCCGCACCCTGAAGGGGTTGCTGAAAAACGGCCTTGATGCTTCACCGCCCGGTTCGCCGGTGTTGTTGAAATGTTTTCACGATGCGGCCTTTTTTTATTTCCAGGTTTCGGACCGCGGAGCAGGCATGGATGCAGCCACCAGGAAAAGGGCTGTTGAGCCTTTTTTTACCACGAAAGAGGAGGGGAAAGGCCTTGGCCTCGGCCTCTTTCTGGCACAGAATTTTGCCAAACAGTTTGGCGGCGGCCTTACAATTGTTTCGGAAAAATCTGCAGGAACGACGGTGACAATCAGCCTGCCGCTGGCGCATATCGAGCCGGACTAACGGTACCAGCAGGCTGATAACAGGACTGCGGAGGATTTTTTATGCAGAGCATACTACTCGTTGATGATGAGGAACATTTCAGAAGCCGCCTGGCGAGGGCGCTTGTCAATAGGGGGTATACCGTGCTGCAGGCCGCAAACGTTGACGAGGCCCTGGAGAAGATAAGAGAGAACCGCCCCGCCTGGGTCCTCGTAGACTTGAAGATGCCTGGAAAAAGCGGCCTTGACCTGCTGCGAGAGGCCCGGGAGCTGCAGCCCGGGCTCAAGATTGTCGTCCTGACCGGCTATGGAAGCATTGCCACCGCCACCGAGGCGGTAAAACTCGGGGCCCATTACTACCTGCCGAAGCCGGTTGATGTCGACGATATTCTGAGTGCCTTTGAAAAGGGGGCCACTGCCACTGAGGCTGGCGAAAAGCAGGAGTTTGAGGCCCCTTCGCTGGCACGGGCCGAATGGGAGCATATCCAGCGGGTCCTTAACGACTGTGACAACAATATTACTGCCGCGGCTCAGCGGCTTGGCATCCACCGACGAACCCTGCAGCGAAAACTCTACAAGTACGCACCCAAAAAGTAACTGCTGCTGCCTGCTGCCGGGCAATGCCGCTATTTCCCCGCGCTTCCGCATAGACCATCCACAGAGAAAGCCCTGCCGGTGTCAAGGGATATGGCTTCCTTCTTCCAATGCGACAATTTGCCGCATGTGCAGATCTTTTTTTCAGTGTTACAAATCGAAAGCCGAAACAGATATGAGGCGCACGCCTTGTGGAAGAAAAATTTTACCAAAGAGGGGGAAATGAAAATGGCTACATCAAAAGGAGCGGGAAACCACCTTGCACTATTTTTCCGGTGGAGCCTCGTGCTTCTGCTGGCAGCAGGACTTGGCTGTGCGGCAGTGGAAAAAAAGGGGGCCGAACAGGCGCCGGCAGCCGCATCAGGCCAGGTCGCGAGCCAGGCGCCCATGGAGATTCCCGCAGATGTTTCCTGCGGCAAGTGCGGCATGTTTCCGGCCAATTACCCGCGCTGGCAGTCGCAGATTATTTTCAAGGACGGCAGTATGACATCCTTTGACGGGTGCAAGTGTATGTTCAACTTTCTCATGGCCATGGATAATTTTGACAAGACCCACTCCGCTGACGATGTGCTGGTCGTATGGGTAAAAGACTTTGACAGCGGGGCATGGATCAATGCTGTTGATGCCCACTACGTGGTCGGCAGCGACATGATGGGGCCCATGGGCAAGGAACTGATACCCTTTGCCGACAGTGGGGCGGCCAGGAAATTCCACCAGGAGTCGGGGGGCGTCATGATGCAGTACGCCGATATCACCCCCGAGGTTCTCAAGGGTATGGGGATGGGCGGTATGAAAATGAAGCACGGCACGAAGCAGATGCAGATGTAGTTGTTGGCAGCAGGGGTGTGCGCATCCCGTAAATCCTTAGGGCAGGGCAGAATAAATTGCAGTCCCTGCTGGTCCGGCCCGGCAGGGACTGCTGACCGTAACCAAACAAAAGACCGGCAGAATGCGGGGAGACCATCAGCCCCTGAATCCGACCTTTCCTGCTGTGAAAATACGCCGCAACCGAAACAATATTGCTGCTCGCATACCCGCCTGCAACAGGGGTATGCGAGCACTGTTTTCTGGGGTTTGGCACGCCTTCTGCCGCACACCATTTTCCCCGTTCTTCCGTGTTGCTTCAATATATCACCGGAAATATTTGGGGATTTGCGGCAGTTTGATTATAGTAAGAAGAGTGTGTAAACCGCATAAAGTCCGCGGTTGAACAGGTTCGCCTGAACCCGGGGGATATGAAAAGCAGGCGAATAGCCTTTACCACCAATTATATTTTTTTCACCATGAAAAAAACCGGCCTCGCACTCCTTGTTTTCATGTTCCTGATTCCAGCGGCGCAAACCCTTGCAGAGGAAATTGCCGTTGTCTGCTGGTTGCGGGAAGATTTGAACTTCAACAGCATGGTCCAGGTCATTTACCTGAAGGTCGACATCCAGAACAAGACTGTCAACGGCATACCGAGCAAGGTGTACGACAAGGATATTATCACCTATGAAACCGACGCGGAGAC
>JAFDCC010000037.1 GCA_019312985.1 Deltaproteobacteria bacterium | reverse complement strand
TCTCGACAATTCCGGACGGAAAGGCTTTACTTCGTGTTGCCGAAGGTGAAAAGGACATGTACCAAGATTTCCGGATGTCGAGGGACGATGGGTAAATGAAAAAACAGGAAAATGATCCACAGCTTATTTCCGCGCTCCTTGAAATACCCAATACGGTACAGGGAGAAATGGCATACTATAAGCTGTCATTTCGTCAATCCCTTCTCCCGGCAATATTTTGATTTTATCCATCCAAGCAACATTTTTTTTATTCAATTGACAGCCGGTCTGAATATTAATTATAGGTTATTTGATAATGTTTCTGAGTAATTTGACCCCCCTGTAAATACACTTCTGCCGGTTTGAGGTTCTCGTGACAGAGTGACGCAATGGAAACAAGAAAAAAGGCGAATAAACAGATTTCCATAGGGGACTGGCGCAGAACTGAAACGCAGAGGGCACCCCGGGCCCGGGAAAAATCCGGTGACAGGCGGAGTGCCCGGGACCGGCGGGCCGGCTGGGGCAAAGACGAAGATCACCTGCTCCGGGGCACACTGGCGGCAACGGCTTCAATAGTGTTTCAATTAAGCCGGCCTTTCACGATAATTCTCGGCTATGTTGATCTTTTGTTAAACAAGACCAAGGATAAGCAGACAAAGCAGAAACTTGTTACCATTAAAGAACAGCTGGAAATAATTTCAGGGATTCTGGATGATTTCAGAGAAGTTGACAATTTTACAACAAAAAAATTTGACGGCATGGAAATACTGACCACCGGCAAACTGCTTGAAGAGGAGGAGGAACCGCCTAAAGCTGATCGTAAAAAACGGTGAGCGGATGTGGTTCAGTCCACGACACTGCCATGGCAAAAACGACTAAAATGGAGGTGCTGTTATTTGACAACAGGGATGACCAGTCACGGATGCTGAAGGAAATGCTTAAACAGATCGGTTGCCGGGTCTCCCATGTCATGCTCCGGTATGATTGTTTTGCAAAACTCGTGAACGGCAGATACGACCTGGTCCTGTTTGATCATTGTATTCCGGGACTCGATGTCGCCGGTTTTGTTCAAGAACTTGAAATGATTGACCGGGCCATGTCGGTTGCAATGATGGTAACCCTGCCAAGCAGGCATTATGAAGAAAAATACGGCTGTTCAGGAATTGATTACCTGATTTTCAAGCCATTCGGCTATGATAATTTATCGTTACTGGTCACGGAGGCATTTCAGTATTCGCAGGAACTGAAAGAAAACATCCTGCACAAATGGCAATAACAGCAGATCAGCCTGTATTTTCGTAGAGCTGCAAGAACTTTCAGGAGACACTTAAACCGTAATATTTCTTTGCCAAGATATTGAGAAACAAGTACTGCAATTGCAAAACAAACACACCATGGGAGGAAGTGATGAAAAAGGCAGCTAAAAAAAACAACCGCATAAAGGATTCCATCTCCAAGCTTTTTATCCTGCGGGATTCATGCCAGGGTACCTGTATGACCCAAAAAGATAATCCGAATATTTTCTGGTTCGAGGGGGCGACAGTTCTCCTGCAGCAGGGTGTTGACAACCTGAAGGAGGCCATGCAGAAAGGTGACGCCGGCAATCCATCCCAGGGCAAGGTGAAGGAGACTGTTTCAAAATTAACGGTTCTGCAGAGATCTGCGGTTGTGACGCGCTCAGAAGATGTGGCCGAAAACGCTGTCTGGTTTGAAGGTGCCGAATATATGCTCTCCGATGTAATTAATCAACTGCAGAAGGAACTCCAGAAAACGGGATCCCAGGCTGCTGCAGAATCTGAATCCGAAAGTTCTGAAAGTGAAGAACCAGAGGAAGAAGAAAAAGAAGAAGAAGAAGAAGAGTAGAAAGCACGATGCAGAAAGCAGGGCCGCCGACGCTGCCGCACAGATAACCAAGGCTGCATCATGAATTGCCGGCCATGCTCTTCCCCGGAAAACATCGGCCGGCTTGGTAGGCCCGGCTTTCTGCCGTCATTGTCCTTATCATGCTGCCACCAGCTGACAGCAGACATATGAAGGGGGGGCATCTCCCACGCCCCGCCCTTCAGTCCTCGCCGCTCCAGCATCTTTATGGCAATCATCCCATTTTACTGCGCTCCGTGAGCTGATGAAGCGCTGCACCCCATTTTCCCCCGGCGGCTTTTTTCTTATTCTTTCCTGGTTTTTTCCTTTGTTATCTGGTATATAGAAATATATACCTGCTCATATTGAAAACAGTATTTCGTACTGATTTTTCAAAGTGGGGGGCTTCATATGCTTTCCCCGTTTTCACCCGCCTGTATGAGAGCCTTCCGCATCAGTTCTGCAAGAGGTTCTTTATGGAAGAAGATCTGTTGCAAGCCGTAATCAGCGTTGAAACCGCTATCCAGCAATCCCTCGAATCTGAAAGAAAAAAGGCTGCCAAGTGGCTGGAGTCAGTCCGGGTCTCCCTGAGCCGAGAACTCGAAACAAAGAAACAACATCTTGCCAGGGAGTATAGCGACTCCCTGGCGGCAGCCTGCAGCGACTGCGAGACAAGGGCCAAAAACCGAATCCGCGAGGCAGACCGGGCGGCGGAAAGGCTGCAGAACATCCCGGACAGCGTCCTGCAGGAGGTTGTGCTGGAGTTTCTCCCCGCCATCCTGCCAAAAGAGCGGTGACAATGCAATGATTGTCAGGATGGCAAAAGTTGAAATTGTCGGTCCCCGCAAACTGCTGGGAGAGACCCTTTCACTGGTCCGCCGGAAGGGCGACCTCCACATTGAGCCTTCGACGGTCGGCTTTGTCGATGACCTGCACAAAAAAGATCTCCGCTCTCTGCTTCCTGATGAAAAAGCGCTCTTTGAAAAAATCTTTCTCGAGGAGCTGGCCGGCAAGCTGAAACGCCTGTTTGCCTGCCTGCCGGCCGCAAGCCTGCGGCAAAGTTTTCTGGCGCCCCGGCCAATCCTCGAAACGGTCAGCCGCACTCTGGACCGCCACCTGGAATTGTGCAGCGCCCTGGCAGAAAAACGCCGTGAACTGGTTCGCGAGCTTGACGAATTGGGCCGATACAGGATCTTTCTGGCGACTGTCGCCACCCTGCTCGACAAGATCCAGCGCACTCCCGACCTTGATTACATCGGTATTGCCCTCAAGGATGAAAAGGCGGTGGAAGTCCTGCAAAAAAGCCTCGCCTGCCTTGCCGATGCGTCCTGTGAACTTCTCACGGTGCCCGCCGCGGACAACACCATCGTCGGTCTCATTGCCGCCACCAGGGACATCTCGGAAAAGATCCGCACCCTCCTGGCGCAGAAAAGCATCCCCGAGTTCACCTTTCCGGAATCAATCCAGAACATGCCGTTTGTCGTCCGGATTGACTATCTTCAGAAAAGAATCAACGAGGCGGAATCCGCCCTCCGGCAGACCGGGGAACAGCTGGCGGAATTCACTCATCGCTGGGGGCCCCTCTACAAGGCGGCCTTTTCCTGGGTGCACGAACAGATTTCCATCATCCAGGCCTCTGCCTTTTCCTTTGAAACAGCAATGTGCTTCTTTATTTATGGCTGGATGCCGGCCGACAAGGTCGCCTCCCTGGGTACCAGTCTGCAGAAAACATTCGGGGGCAGTGTCGTCCTCAAAGAGGTGGAGATCCGCTCGGAAGACATTGAGCGGGTGCCGGTTGTCCTGCAGAATCCACTCTATTTCAAGCCGTTTGAAAATTTTACCCGGCTCCTCCCCCTCCCCTCCTATACCTCTTTTGACCCGACCCCGTTTATAGGCATTTTTTTCCCTCTATTCTTCGGTCTCATTCTTGGTGACGCGGGCTACGGCCTCGTCATCCTGCTCCTCACCGCTATCGTCTCCCGGGCCGCCCGTAAAAAGAGGCTGCTGCGGGATGCAGTAAAAATTCTGCAGATCTGTGCCCTGTATGCCGTTATATTCGGCATACTTTACGGCGAGTTTTTCGGCAATCTCGGCCACCTCCTCCTCGGCATTAAACCACTCCTTTTAGACCGGCGGGATAACATTCTTCCCATGCTCTATTTTGCCATGGCAGTCGGTATTGTCCATGTCACCCTCGGTCTGGGGCTGGGGCTTGTCAGCGCCCTGCGACGTCGCACAGGAAAAGAGGCGGTGGTGAAACTTTTGAACATCGTGTTTATCTTTCTCATCACTGCCCTGGTCCTCACCTTTGCCGGGTTCATGCCGGAACTGTTTTCACGGCCGCTGATCATTGTCATTATTGCCCTCTGTCCGCTTCTTCTTTTTTCCGGCGGCCTGCTTGCCCCTCTCGAACTCCTGAAAAATATCGGCAATATCATTTCGTATGCGAGGATCATGGCCATCGGCCTCACCGCCGTCCTGCTTGCCAATGTCGCCAATCAGCTTTCAGGACTGACCGGTGATATTCTCCTTGGGGTTATTGTCGGCGGTATCATTCACGTCATCAGCCTGGTAATAGGTGTCTTCTCTTCGTCCATTCACTCGCTGCGGCTCCACTATGTCGAGTTTTTTGACAAGTTCATCGAGCTCCGCGGCCGAAGTTACAACCCCTTTTCTTCCAGACCGGAAAAAGAGGGTGAACCTGGCCCGTCTGAAAAGGAAAACGGCAGCGAACCCGGGCCGCAGGTGCATTCCGCCTGAGTGTAGCAAAAAAAAGGGTGTACTGATACTTGCTTCATGGGTAACGCAAATATACTGATAGGCAAGAACAAACGGGAAACAGCAGCAGCCAACCCTGAAACGCACATGCAGAGGCAGCATGGCGCAGGGATAACGCAAAGGAGGTAGATTATGGAAAGCCTGTTGATAGCATTTGCCGCCGCCCTGGCAATCGGCCTGCCGGCTATAGCGACGGCATGGGCCCAGTCGAAAATCGGCGCCGCCGGGGCCGGAAGCCTTGCGGAAAAACCGGAACTTTCCGGCACTGTCATTATCCTGGTGGCCATCCCGGAAACCATGGTGATCCTCGGCTTTGTCGTGGCCGTGATCATCCTGCTCGGAGGGTGACGTGGGACTCGAAAAACTGCTGCAGACCCTTAGGAAAAACGAGCAGCAGCAAATTGAGGAAATCTGGCAG
>JAFDCC010000036.1 GCA_019312985.1 Deltaproteobacteria bacterium | reverse complement strand
TGATGCCGACGCCCTCTTCTTTCGTGAAAATGTCCGTTTTAAGACTGCTGGAGATGAGTGAGGAAACCAGCAGGGATATCCCCCCCAGGAAAAGGAGGAATATCCCTGTCAGTATGAAAAGTCCAAGCAGAATCGGGTGTTTCTGGCGAAATGAGCTCATGGTGTCCAATCCGGGCCTGCACTGTCATGCATGCAGCAGCCGTTTTTGAACTTGCATCAGGAGCGCATACATATGCTGCAGTGTGTAGCTGCTATTCCTTGGCTGCCTCATCGGCCTCCGCCTCTGCTTCGGGCGCGGCCTCTTCTTCTGCTTCCGGCGCAGTCTCAGCGGCAGCCTCTTCCGGCGCGGCCTCTTCTTCTGCTTTCGGCGCAGTCTCAGCGGCAGCTTCTTCCGGCGCGGCCTCTTGTTCTGCCTTGCTGCTTACCTTGCTCTCCATTTCCTCTTTCAGCAGGTCACCTATGGTCGCAGGCCCGGCCGCCTGTTTCTTTTTGTATTCCTTCAGGGAGTCTTCGCCGGGCGTTTCGTCGAGTGCCTTGATGGAGAGGCCGATCTTCCTGTCCTTGGATGAGACGTTTATGACCTTGACCTGCAGGGTGTCGTCGACGTTGTACATCCCCACCGGGGTGGAGATCTTTTCCTTGCTTATTTCAGAGACATGGACCAGCCCCTCGATGCCTTCCTCCAGCTGGACAAAAATGCCGAAGTCGGTGACGTTGGTGATCTTTCCTTCAACAACGGCACCGGAAGGATAGTTGTTCAGCGCTGCCTGCCATGGATCCGGCTCAAGCTGCTTTATGCCGAGTGAAAACCGTTCGTTTTCCCTGTCAATCTTTAAAACCACGGCCTGGATGGTGTCGCCCTTGGAATATTTTTCCGACGGGTGCTTGATCCGTTCGGTCCAGGAAAGGTCAGAGACATGGATAAGGCCGTCAATGCCCTCCTCAATACCGATGAATATGCCGAAATCGGTAATATTCTTGATCTTGCCCTCGATGATGGAGCCGACCGGGTAGTTTTCGCTCACCAGGTCCCAAGGATTGGGGTGCAGCTGTTTCATGCCGAGGGAAATACGCTTGGTTTCCGCCTCTATGTTCAGCACCATCACCTCGATTTCGTCACTCACCGAAACGAGCTTGGAGGGGTGCCGCGGTTTTTTGGACCAGGTCATTTCAGAGATGTGGATAAGCCCCTCGACGCCCTCCTCAAGCTCGACAAAAACACCGTAGTCGGTGATGCTGACGACCCTGCCGACAGTTTTGGAGCCGATGGGATAGCGTTCCGCCACCGTGGCCCATGGGTCGGGGCGCAGCTGCTTGATGCCGAGGGAGACGCGGTCGGTCTCCTGGTCATACTTGAGGATCTTGACTTCGATTTCATCGCCGACCTTGTACAGCTTGGCCGGGTGAGAAACCCTGCCCCAGGAAAGGTCGGTGATGTGACACAGACCGTCCATGCCGCCCAGGTCAATAAAAAGACCGTAATCGGTTATATTAGTGACCGTTCCTTTCACTACCATGCCTTCCTGCAGGGTGGTACGCATTTCGGCGCGTAATTTTTCGCGTTCGTTCTCGAGAATGGCCCGGCGTGAAATAACAACATTGTTGCGTTTTCGGTTGAATTTGAGGACCTTGAAGGGGAAGCTCTGACCGATGAGGGCATCCAGATCCTTCACCGGCCGCAGATCGATCTGCGAGTAGGGGAGGAAGGCGGGAACTCCTATGTCCACCGACATGCCGCCCTTGACGCGGTTTTCGATCTTGCCCTCTATGGTGCCGTCTTCGGCCTGTATCCTGGCAATCTCTTCCCATACCTTGATGCCGATGGCCTTTTCCCGTGAGAGCAGAATGCCGCCCTCCTCTTTCCTTTTTTCCACGAAGACCTCGAAGGTGTCGCCCACCTTGATGTCCTTTTCCTCTTCCTCGCCGCGGAATTCAGAAAGCGGGATGTAGCTTTCGGCCTTGTCGCCGATATCAACGAGGACGTGCTCATCGACAATGCCGACAACCGTCCCCATGATGACATCACCTACCTTGCTGACGGAGCTGTTTTCTTCCATTTCGAAGAGATCGGCAAAGCTCATCTCCTCGCTGCCATTCTGGCCTTCATCCGAAATGTTGTTTTGTGTTGAATTTTCAGTCATGTTTGTACGTGTCCCTTAGTGGTTTCTCTGCCAACTAATATAAAATTATTCTTACCTTCCTCTGCAGGAAGAGCCAAAATGGGCTATATACCAAAGACTCCGGTCAAAGACAACTCTTTCTTCATAAAAAAATCCCCTGTCGGGCACCGGTCAGCCCTACCGGTCTGGCGGCTGCCGGCGGGGAAAAGCGCATTGTAACGAGGCAAAAGTTAGACTATAGTGTCGCTGCTGGTCAGGGAACCGGAATTGGCAAACATATATAACGGTGTTAACGCGTATGCGTGCGGCAATGTATTACAGCAACAGGGATGTCCGCCTCGAAGAGATAAAGACCCCGGTGATCGGCGCCGGTGAAATGCTTCTGCAGATTTTTGCCAGCTCCATCTGCGGCAGCGACACCATGGAGTGGTACCGTATCAAGCGGGCGCCCCTTGTCCTGGGACATGAAATAGCCGGCCGCGTTGCGGCGACAGGGGCCGGGGTCACCGGCTTTAAAAAAGGCGACAGGGTTGTCGCAACGCACCATGTACCCTGTTTTTCCTGCCGCTACTGCAAAAGAGGCCATGAGACGGTCTGTGACACACTTCTTGGCGGGACCCATTTTGACCCGGGCGGCTTCTGCGAATATGTGCGGCTGCCGGCAATCAACGTCGAGCGCGGCACCTGGCTTCTGCCCGACGAGGTGTCGTACGAGGCCGGGACCTTTGTCGAGCCCCTGGGCTGTGTTATCCGGGGCCAGCGGACTGCAGCCGTCCGGGCCGGTGATTCAGTCCTTGTCCTTGGCAGCGGCATTGCGGGCCTGCTGCATATCAAGCTGGCCCTGGCCAACAACGCCGGCATGGTGGTCGCCACGGACGTCAGCGATGAACGGCTTGCCCTCGCCAGCAGGTTCGGCGCCCACCATGGTATTGCGGCCGCCTCTGACGTGGCGGCAGAATTCAGGAAGCTGAACAGCGGCCGGGGGGCCGACGTGGTTATCGTGTGCGCTGCGGCTGAAGCCGTCCTGCAGCAGGCCCAGCAGGCGGTGGGCCGGGGCGGCGTCATCCTGCTCTTTGCCCCGGCGCCGGCCGGAACCGTTATGCCGCTGCAGGTAAACGACGTTTTTTGGCGCCGGGATGTCAGCATGACGACCTCCTATGCCGCCAGTCCCGCCGACTGTGTTGAGGCCCTGGAGCTCATCAAGTCGGGCCGGGTGCGGGTGGATGACATGATCACCCACCGTTTGGGGCTGGCCGAGACCGGCAGGGGGTTCGCGTTGGTTGCCGAAGGCGCCACTTCCCTCAAAGTAATTATAAAGCCACAGGAATAGAGTGAGAAAACAGCGAATAATTTTTAAGGAGATGTGTTATGCCGGAAGTTGACAAGGAGGGAAAGGAGTTCAGCCTTGACAGGAAGGTTGAGAGCGCGGGGTTTTTTCTGAAGGGTTCCAACTCGCTTGACTGGGGCATGAAAAACCGTTTGTCCCGGATTTTCAACCCTGAGACGGGCCGTACCGTGATGCTGGCCATTGACCATGGCTATTTCCAGGGGCCGACCAGCGGTTTGGAGCGGATTGATCTCAGTATCCTCCCCATTGCACCCCATGCCGACACCCTGATGCTGACGCGGGGCATCCTCCGCTCGCAGGTGCCGCCTTCCTATCCCAGGGCCATTGTCCTGCGGGCCAGCGGCGGTCCCAGCATCCTGGGTGAATTGTCCAACGAGCAGATCGCCGTTGACATTGAAGATGCTCTCCGCCTGAATGCTGCGGCTCTGGCGGTCCAGGTCTTTATCGGCGGGCAGTTCGAGACGCAGTCGGTCCACAACATGACAAGGCTCGTTGACATGGGAATGCGGTACGGCATGCCGGTCCTGGCAGTGACCGCCGTGGGGACGGAGATGAAGAGATCGGCCCGTTACTTCCGCCTCGCCTGCAGGATCTGCGCCGAGCTCGGGGCCCATTACGTCAAAACCTACTACATCCCGAAAGGTTTTGAGTCGGTAACCGCCAGCTGCCCGGTACCCATCGTCATGGCAGGCGGGAAAAAAATCCCGGAGGCCGATGCCCTGACCATGGCGTATAATGCCGTACAGGAAGGGGCGGCCGGGGTCGACATGGGGAGGAATATCTTCCAGGCGGAATCACCGGCTGCCATGATCCAGGCCGTCGGGGCCGCGGTGCACCGCAACCTTCCCCCGGGCCAGGCTTACGAAATGTACCAGGACCTGAAAAACGAAGAGGAGGGCGGTGCAAGACGGACAGGGACAGGCTCTCTCGCAGGGCCGTTTGGCGTATTTAGCCAGGGACCAGTGCCGACAAAAAGAAGCAGGGCATGAAAGCCCTGCTTCAGGAGAAAGGATTGATG
>JAFDCC010000035.1 GCA_019312985.1 Deltaproteobacteria bacterium | reverse complement strand
TGGGGCGGTTAAAGTTGAAGGTGACTGAAGTGCCTCGTGTTATAACTGCAAAAAAACATGTCATTTCGAGGACCTTGCGACGAGAAATCTTCAAGTTTGCAGCATGCAACATTGTTTCAAGATTTCTCCGGCCGACATTCGTTCGCGATGGCAGGCTGCGGTTCACCTCCCTGCTTTTTCATAAAAAAACTCGCTTTCATTTCATGTCTTTATTACAATTGTGACCGGAAGTGCTATAGACCAACCCCTGCCAGAGGTAATTTCATGAAACTGCCGGAGACAAACTACTGGATCACCAATATGCTGGAATCCTACGACAGGGTTTCCGACCTGAACTTCACCGTGGGCAAGCAGCTGCAGGTGGAAACTGCGGGGCAGCTGGTCCCGGTCGGCGTCGCCCCTGCAATAGAGACGCTGACCCCTTTTCAGACCGAGGTCACCGCTCTAAACCTCATCCAGGGCAACAAGCGTCTTTTGGATGATCTCGCTATCCACGGTTCCTGCGATTTGTCGCACGCCCTTGGCAACAAGGCCCGTTTCAGGGTCAACGTCTTTACCCAGCAAAGCCACCTCTCCATTGTCATGCGTAAGATGGAGAATGCCATCCCGACCATAGATTCCCTCCAGCTGCCGCAGGTCTTCAACAAGATGACGAGCGAGATTAACGGCTTCATCCTCGTCACGGGCGCCACCGGCTCCGGTAAGTCGACCACCCTGGCTGCTCTTTGCGACAAGATCAACAGGGAGCGAAACGTCCACGTCGTCACCCTGGAGGACCCAATCGAGTTCGTCCACCCGCACAAAAAGTGCACCTTCAACCAGCGGGAGCTCGGCAACGACTTCGACACATTTGCCAACGGCCTGCGCGCCGCCCTGCGCCAGGCCCCCAAGGTCATCCTCGTCGGCGAGATGCGCGACCGGGAAACCATGGAGATCGGCCTTTCCGCCGCCGAAACCGGCCACCTGGTGATGAGCACCCTGCACACGGTGGACTCGGGCCAGACCATCAACCGCATTCTCGGCTTTTTCGAGCAGGAGGAACAGCCGCAGATCAGAAGCCGCCTCATCGACATCATCCGCTATGTCGTCTGCCAGCGTCTGCTGCCGCGGGAGGGGGGCGACCGGGTTGCCGCCTTTGAGATCATGGCCAACAACCTGCGGGTTAAAGATCTTATCCTGAACGGCGAGACTGAGGACCGCACCTTCTACGACATCATCGAGGACGGCAGCGCCCTCGGCATGCAGACTTTTGACCAGCACATCCTCGAGCTGTATGAAAACGGCCTTGTCAGCGAGGAAACCGCCAAGGTCTATGCCTCGCGCAAGAGCGCTATCGGCCGCGGCCTCGACCGGATCAAGGCGGCCCGCGGCGAATCCACCTCGGGGATCAGCGGCCTTGCCATGAAGAAAAAAGAGATCCGCTAAAAAAGCCTGCTTTCCAAATGACACAGGAGACTGTCATGATCAATACCTGCCCGCACTGCCTGGAACCGCTCAACCTGAAAGATTCCCAGAAAGAAAAGATACAGGCCGCCCTGGACAAGCTGACGCCGGGCTCCCTCCTGAAGCTGGGCTGCCCTCGCTGCCAGAAGCCCTTTGAACTGAAAGCGGACGGCTCCCTGCCGAAAGGGCAGACAGCCGGGCCTGTTAACCTGGGGCCTCGCCCTGCCTCCAAGGCAAAGATATCGCCGCCGCCGCCGCCGGATATCGGCTGGCTGGCCAGCGGCCAGATACAAGACCAGGAGGTCATCGAAGACACCTCCATGGCACTTATCCTGATGAATAAGGGGCCTGCGGTGACCACCGTGCGCGAGGCCTTCGAAGACGAGGGGTTTCTGCCGATCTTTGCCGAAAATACCGAGGACGCCCTGGACCGCATGCAGTTCACCCCCTTTGCCGCCGTGGTCCTCCACACAGATAGCGCCAAAGAAGGACTTGAAAAAAACAACTTCCACATCTTCATGCGGAACATGGGAATGAACAGGCGCCGCAATATCCACTACACCCTCATCGGCCCCGATTTCCAGACCCTTTATGACCTTGAGGCCCTCTCCAACAGCGCCAATCTGGTGATCAGCGACAGCGAGATGGACCACTTCGGCCTCATCCTGAAAAAGTCTCTGCACGAGAGCCAGAAGCTCTTCGGTCCCCTGGCGGAAGCCATGGTGGCCCAGGGCCGCATCACCGGTTCCATCTGGCTTGACATCAAGGTCAAGGCCGAACAGAAGATGAAGAGTGCGGTGTTAAAGGACCTGCTCGAGGTGAAGGGGTAGTCTTTTCTTCAAAAAATCAGTTTTCGGCCCAAACATTACGTCCTGGAGGGGAGAATACGTGATACCCTCCTTGGCGGGGCCTTTCAGGCCCTGTTTTATTGGGTTTTCCTGAACTTTGCCACCGCACGGTTATGTTCCTTCAGGCTCCGCGAAAAATGGTGGCTTTGCCCGTCTTTGGCAACAAAATAAAGGTAATCGGTTTCGGCGGGAGAGAGTACCGCCTCGATGGAAGCCCTGCCGGGGTTGGCAATAGGGCCTGGCGGCAGGCCGGATACCAGGTAGGTGTTATACGGGCTGGACCGCGTGAGTTGCCGGCGGGTGAGCTGCTCCGTTTTATTTTGCAGGCCGTAGCGGACGGTGGGATCGGCCTGGAGGCGCATATTTTTTGCCAGGCGGTTCAAGAAAACACTGGCCACAAGCGGCCGCTCTGCCGGGATCCCGGTCTCCTTTTCGACAATCGAGGCAAGGGTGATGACTTCATGGGGTGTCAGCCCCCGGGGGATGGCGGCAACCCCGCCGACAATTTCTGCGAACACCTCCTGCTGCCTTTTTACCATCATCCGGATAATGCCGGCCTCATCCAGCTGACTTTTTGACAGGCGGTAGGTGTCCGGAAAGAGGTAGCCCTCAAAGCTTTCGGCCGTAATTCCTGCTTCGGCGAGGAGTTCCGGGTCGCGGCCAAGCTCAAGAAAACGGTGCTTGTCGACCCAGTCACCGGCTGCCAGGATTGCGGCAACCCCTGCCAGCTCCGTGCCTTCCGGAATGGTCACCGGCCGATAGAGCACTTTACCCTCCTTGAGCTGCCGTATAATTTCAAGGGGTTTCTTTTCCGGAAAAAAGGCATACTCTCCGGCCCGCAGCCGCGATGCCGCCCCGGTGAGCAAGGCCAGCATGGTAAAGCGGGGATCGTCGTGGATAACCCCCTCTGCGGCCAGGATTTTCTCGATGCCCGCAAGACTGGTGCTGGGCGGAATGAAGACCTCGATCCGTTCCGCGGCAGCGGTGGGTCCGGGGCTGATGACGTACATCCCGAGCCAGAGAAGCCACAGGAGTGGGAAAACGAGGAGAATGATAAGCGGTAGGGGGATGCGGCGGCCTGGCAAGATCATGGGTTGAAAGTAAATAAAGTGACTAAAGTGTGAAGTTTAAAGTTCGAAGTTATGAGTGACTGCAGTTGTGTCAGGACGATGATCGCTTACAGTTTTATACAATGGCAGTGAACAGGGCCAGCAGTTCGCTGCACTTCATGATCCTTTCTTGCTCTTTTCACGTCAAACATTCCTGAATCGGTTATTACCTCAAGCCAGTACCGCGTTTCACTTGCCTCACTTTCACATACCTTGATTCT
>JAFDCC010000034.1 GCA_019312985.1 Deltaproteobacteria bacterium | reverse complement strand
TTTTGCGCCGCATCCTTCCGAACTTGTCATCACCGGCGGGACGCATGTGCCGTTCAGCCCGCCGTTTCACTACCTGGAAAGGGTTTTTCTCCCGGGTCTGCAAAAGCTGGGGGGCGAAGCACGCCTGGAACTTGAACGATGGGGATTTTATCCCCGGGGCGGCGGGCTGATCCGGGGCCGCATCACGCCGTGCCGGGGACTGCAGGGTGTGCAGCTGCGGACAAGGGGCGGCCTCAAAAGGCTGCAGCTTGCTGCCTGCAGCAGCGATTCCCTCCCCGGCCACATCGCCCGGCGGGAGATCGCCCACCTGGAGATGCGCCTTGCTGGCTACAGGGAAAGGATACGGTCGGAAACGTCGGTCTGCCGAACCGCAAGCCCCGGCAACTTTGTCTTCCTGCAGGCGGTTTATCAACATGGGACGGCAGGATTCAGCGGCCTTGGCCGGCGCGGCCTGCCTGCCGAAGAGGTGGCGGAGGAAGCATACAGCTCCTTTGCAGCATTTGAGGGGACGGAGGCAACGGTGGACAGCCACCTGGCCGACCAGCTTATCCTGTACGCGGCCCTGGCAAAGGGTGACTCCTGTTTTGTTGCAGAAAAGGTCACAGGTCACCTTCTTACCAATATTGAAATCATACGAAAATTCCTCCCTGCCGCGATCGACCTGGACAGGGCCACGGGGGAAGTGCGGGTCAGAGGTGCGGGCTTTACAGCCCGGGCCTGATAAATCGTTAACAACCAGTCAACCATAAGGTGCTTTTATGAAACGGATCAGTCAGTATTTTCTGAAGGGGCTTCTTTTTATTATTCCGCTTTTTGCCACGGTGTACGCGGTCTACTGGATTTTCATCAAGATCGATACACTCCTGACCCTGCCGGTGCCGGGTCTGGGCTTCATTGTTACCATTGTCTTTATTACCTTTGTCGGCTTCGCGGCCTCGAATTTTCTGACGCAGAGGGTTGTTCATATGGTGGACAGGGTTTTCACAAGGCTGCCCCTCGTCAAAATGATCTACACCTCGATCCGGGACCTTGTGGGAGCGTTTGTCGGGGACAAGAAAAGCTTTAACCGGCCGGTGCAGGTCGTCATTGACCGGGAGAAAAACATCCGGCTTCTTGGTTTCGCCACCCGCGAGAGCCTCGACGCCATCGGCATCCGGGACAGCATGGCCGTCTATATCCCCCAGTCCTATAACTTTGCCGGCAACCTCATTATTGTTGCCAGGGAACAGGTAGTGCCGCTGGAGGCAGATCCGGGCGAGGTGATGAAGCTCATCGTCTCCGGGGGCGTTTCGGCAAACTGAGCCCTCTGCCGGATTCGGGGATAATGGGGCCGGTCAGCAGCGGGAAAGCGGGAAGGGGGAGCGCCGAAGCAGAAAAGCCCGCCGCAAACTCGCGGCGGGCTTTTCTGTCTCGACTTGCTTTTGCACTTAGGGCAGGGAGACGACTATCGAGCTGGCCGTATCGGCCGCAGGGTCATAGGCGGCACGATGTTTCTGAAAAAGGGGCTGCCGCCTGCAAGCCCGCGCCGGCCTGTTTTTTGCGCGCCGATTTCTTTAAGGCGGAGTGTAAGGTCCTGATATGTTGAATAGTATTGAGAAGAAACCGTAGTGCAGAGAGGTGGAGAAAGGCATGCCCAAAAGTTTAGCACACGGAAATATAGGGGCGACTTTGCCTGTTCTATTGTTTATATAAAAAGTGGACCCGGGGCGGAATAAACGGAGCAGCAGGGGCGGCAATGCGCAAACGGGGTTTACACAATGCGATAATGGCGGAAACGGTGTTAATCTGGCCCTTTTTAAAGGGAAGACATGGAGTATAACGGCATGAGGGAAGCAAAAAAAGGGGCGGCATCGGGATGGAGCGAACAGGAGTACCGGCGCCGGTGGCTGCAACAGCTGCAGCTGGAGTTTCGGCAGATCTGCAGCTGGTTCAGAGTTCCGCTTCGCATGCCCGCCTTCAGGATAAGCAACAGCACAAAAAACCTCGGTTCGTGGGAGCCGGGAACCAGGACCATCAGCATCTCCTCTGCCCTGGTAAACGGCTTCTCCTGGGATGCGGTCATCAGCGTTCTGAAACATGAAATGGCCCATCAGTATGTCCAGGAGCACATGGGCCGGGGGATGGAACGGCCCCATGGCGGGGCATTCGGCGAGGCCTGCAAAATACTGGGGGTGCCGCCTCCCTTTGACAGGGCTGCCGGGGACACGCCGAAGGTTTTCATCGAGAGCACCGGGGAGGATGGGGACCCGGAATACAGCAGGAAAATAGAAAAGGTCCGGAAGATGCTTTCCCTGGCAGGAAGCAGCAACAGGCACGAGGCGGCGGCGGCAATGAGCAAGGCCAACAGTTTTATCTGCAGGTACAACCTGGAAAGGCTGGAAAGCTCTGAACCTTCACGCTACTGCTATGAAATTGTCAATACCGGCAGGAAGAGGCTGCCCGTCATTGAGCGCAGAATAGCAAACCTGCTCATGGACTATTTTTTTGTCGACATCGTCTACGCCGAACTGTTCGATCCGGCCCGGGCCGATTCATTCAAGACCATCGAGCTCATCGGCGCCAGGGAAAATGTTGCCATTGCCAGGCATGTCTATGGTTTTCTGTACCGCCAGGTCGAGTGCCTCTGGAAAAACCACCGCAAAAAAACAGGCAAACCGGGGAAGTTCCGCAAAACTTATATTCTCGGCCTGCTCCAGGGATTTCGGGAAAAGCTGGAAAAAGAAGAGAGGAAACAGGGGCCGCCGGCAGGAGGCGACGGCAGGCAAACCATCAGTGCGCTGGTTGTGGCCCGGGACCCGGGACTGGCGGAGTTCTGTCGCCGCCGCTTCCCGAGACTGCGGACGGTGCGGTACCGGGCGTCGGCCATCCGCTGCAGCGTCACATATGCGGCCGGCAGGCAAGAAGGCCGAAAGATAACGATCCACCAGGGAATCTGCCACGAGGAGGGGAACCGGGGAAGAGTTCTTGGCAGGTAAGACGCTTCCAGCGGCGGCGGCTGGTGATATTATTTTTTTTCTGCCCTGTTTATTTGCTTGATTTGCTTAAAAAAGGTTGTATAATTGCAAAATCAGTTGTGCAGTCCCTGTTGATATGAAGATGTCCGCTTCCATGAACCGCACAATCAAAGGATATATGGATTGTGTGGTTTTTTTTGTGGGACAATGTTAACAGGAGGCTGCCAGCCCGCAATAGCGGGTATTTCTTATTAAGGGGCCCCGCAAGGGCCAAATACAAAGGAGTTTAGAAGTGAAAGAAGGTACAGTAAAGTGGTTTAATGCGTCCAAGGGTTTCGGTTTTATCGAGCAGGATAATGGCGGTGATGTTTTCGTGCATTATTCAGCGATTGTGACAGACGGTTTCAAGACTCTTGATGAGGGAGCCCGGGTTCAGTTTGAAGTTGTCGACGGACCCAAGGGCCCGGCTGCAGACAAGGTTGTCCAGCTATAAGACCCAGATAACGAAAAGCACAAACAAAAAAAGCCCCGCACTGCGCGGGGCTTTTTTTGTTTGTATCCGGTAAATCACTTCTAGCTGCAGTTGCAGCCAGTGCCGCAACCTTCTGCTTTGCCCGCGTCGTCGCTGCCGCAGCCGCAGCCGGAGCTGAAGCGGGAAGCCGCCTCGGCCAGCTCGTCGGCTGTCGGTTCGCGCACTTCGACCACATTGACATCAAAGTGAAGCTGCTTGCCGGCCATTGGGTGGTTGAGGTCGACGGTCAAGCTGTCATTGTCATTAACCTTTGCCACGGTAATCATAAAAGGGCCCTGAGGTCCTTGGGCCTCGAAGGCCATGCCGG
>JAFDCC010000033.1 GCA_019312985.1 Deltaproteobacteria bacterium | reverse complement strand
GGCTTCCGCCTCCGCCTCATCGAGGGCGAGGAGGCGCCGCTCGATTTTATTGTCGGCGGAGAAACCACAGTAACTGCAGCGGTTGACGCAGAAGCTCGAGAGGTAGAGGGGGGCGTATATCTGCGTCGTCCTGCCGAACCGCAGGGCGGTGATTTCAGCCGCCCTCTCTGCCATGGCGGCAAGGGAACTGTCTGCCGCAGGGGAGAGCAAGGCAGTCAGGCCGGCAACGCCCGGATGAGCCGCCCGGAGACCGAGCAGCACATCATCATCGGTGCAGGCTTGAATTTCTTCCTGGAGCTGGGAAAAGGGGGGAATGTTAAACATTTTTGATAAAGTCAAGGCCGGTCTGGGGCGAGGAGGCAGAGGCCCGGGTGCTCTTTCGGCCAAGGCCCGCCTCATAGGCGTCGCGGCCGGCCTCGACTGCCTTGGCAAAGGCCGCGGCCATTCTGACCGGGTCGCCTGCTACCGAGATGGCCGTATTCACCAGGACGGCGTCGGCGCCGATCTCCATGGCCAGAGCGGCATCGGACGGGGCGCCGAGGCCGGCGTCAACCACGACCGGGACCCGGGCCTGGTCGATTATGATCTCCACCTGGAACCGTGTTATGAGGCCGAGGTTAGTGCCGATGGGCGCGCCGAGGGGCATCACGGCCGCGGCCCCGGCATCCTGCAGCCGCAGCGCCAGGATAGGGTCGGCATTGATATAGGGGAGGACGATAAAACCCTCCTTGACAAGCTCTTCGGTCGCCTTGAGCGTCTCAGTGGGGTCGGGCAGCAGGGTGCGCGGGTCCGGAGTCACCTCCAGCTTCAACCAGTCGCCGCTTCCCGCCGCCCGGGCGAGGCGGGCGAGGCGCACTGCCTCTCTGGCATCCCTGGCGCCGGAGGTGTTTGGCAGAAAAAGGTACCTGCTGCGGTCCAGGACGCTCATTATGTCGTCGGCCGGGTCGTTGAGGTCGACTCGCCTCAGGGCGACGGTGACTATTTCGCAGCCTGAGGCCTTGATCGCCTTTTCCAGGGTGGCTCCGGAGGAAAACTTGCCGGTTCCCAGGAAGAGGCGGGAGGCAAAGGTCCTGCCAGCAATCTTCAGCATTTCAGCCACCCCCGACAAAGCGGATCAACTCAAGGACACAGCCTTCCCTGAGTATAAGGGTTTCATAGTCATCGCGGCTGATTATATTGCCGTCGCATTCAGCTACCACGGTATCCGGATTGAGGTCCATATCCCTGATAAAGGTTATCAGGGTCGTATCGGGGTTCAGCTCTCGTTTTTCGCCGTTACAGGTTATTTTCATTGGTAAGACCTTGTATCGTTCATCATATTCTGTCTGCAGCCTGGAACTTGCTTCGGCCTGGGGCCCGCAAGGGCTTTTTCGCTGCAGTGCGGCTTACGCCTCGCCGAGGAGGATGCGCAGTATCTGGTTAGCCTGGTGGTGGGCGGCTATTCCCACCCTGGGGGCCATAAGGCCCTGGCCCGGTCCTGCGGCAGAGACCCCGTCTCCAATAATATAAACATGATCATGGATTTTTTGCGTCCTGATTGCATTATTGTCGCCGAAGCCCGCCAGGCCGGAGGCTCCTACATACCCAACACCGGGCATGCTTGTCAATACCGCGCGCAGGGCCGCGGCCTTCATTGCCGCACCATCGAAGCACTCGGCCAGGACATCGACATTTCTGAAAATCTCCGGTATTGATTTTTCGTTCAACTCTGTGTCAACAGTGCTGATGGCAATATACGGGTTCATCTGCAGGAGATTTTCCTTCAGTGCCGCCGTTTTGCGCATGCCTATCTGAGAGATGGAGTACTGCTGCCGGTTCAGGTTGCTGGGTTCCACTACGTCGAAATCGGCGAGGATGAGCCGGCCGATCCCCAGACGGGCCAGAGCTCCGGCAATCACCGAGCCGAGTCCCCCGAGTCCCATGATGCCCACGGTAGCCTTCCGGACGACCTCGTGTACCCCGGGGGTGTGGCGTGCCACCAGCTGGGTCTCCATCTCGTCTGCCGAGGGGATCTCGCCGCGCCGTATGAGGCAGCATACATCGTTGTCCGCTACGAGGGTCTCGGGGGCAACCGGGTAGCCGTTGACAATATAGAGGTCAGCCCCCGGCTTGCAGGCTTCAGCAAGGTCAAGGACCCGTGTTCCCTTCCGGAAGGGAATTGTTTGCTCGTTGACTTTTATCATGAAATTTTACCGTCAATAACGAGAGAAAATCAGTACTTCTAGCAGAAAACTGAAAAATTTGCTCCTCAAAATGAGGATTAAGCCATGTTCTGTCAACCGTGCACCAAACTGCTGTGGGGTGCTATCACCTCATTGTCCCTGACCGTGCAGCCCGCAAGGTTGGAAAAAGGCCCGATCGTGACATTGTCGCCGACCGTGCACCGGTGCAGCACCACGTCCGGGCCGATGGTGCAGCCGGAGCCGATAGTGGAGTTGCCGGATACCTGGACATTGGCATGGATGACCGTGTCGGCCCCGATCTTCACCTCCTGTTGGATGAAGATGGTTTCCGGGTCAACAAGGCTGACGCCACCGGCCATCAGTTCGTTGTTCTTGCGCTGCTGCAGGTGCCTGTTGGCAGCTGCCAGTTCACTCCTGGAATTGATGCCGAGCAGTTCGGCGCCGCCGGCGCCGGAAAAGGTCTCGACCTGCAGCCCCATGGCAATTCCTATCCTGACAATGTCAGTCAGGTAAACCTCTCCCTGCTTGTTGTCGGTCCCGACCTTTCTCAGGGCCTTGAAGAGAAAAGAGGTGTCGGCGCAGTAGATGCCGGCATTGACTTCGTGTATGGCTTTCTGAGCCTCTTCTGCATCTTTCTCCTCGACGATCTCCAGGAGGCGGCCCTTCTTGTCCCGCACGATACGGCCGTAATTGGCCGGGTCATCCAGGGTCGTTGTCATCAGGGTCAGGGCCGGCATTATTTCGGCATGGGCGGCCAGCATCGCCCGCAGTGATCCGGCCCGGACCAGGGGAACATCACCGCTGAGGATGAGCACCGTGCCGACGGCACCGCCAAGGGCATCTTCGGCGCAGAGGACGGCGTGGCCCGTGCCAAGCTGCTCATCCTGGGTGACGCAGGTTGCCTTGTAAGGGGAAACAAGTTCGGCAACCTTTTCCCGCTGGTGCCCGACAATGACGTAAGTATGTGCAAGGTCGAGGCTCCTGATGGTATTGAGGACATGGAGGAGCATGGGCTTGAAGAGGACCTCGTGCAGCACCTTGGCCCGCGACGATTTCATCCTGGTGCCGAGGCCTGCGGCCAGGATGAGAGCGGAAATATTTTTTCTGGTCACGAAATAACCCTTTTTTAATTTTTACAGCATGTTCCGGACCGATCAACCATCCGTGAAAGAACCTCCCCGAGCTAGGAAAGCCGGCGAAGGAAAGGCGCGGGCAAGCGGGTTGGTGCGGCTGGCATCAGTAAATTCGCCGCATCATACTACCAATTAATTCATGTTAAGGAAAGCCGGGACCGATACTTCCTCCCCCTGCATGCAGCCCGGTTTTCTTTTCGGGATCTGTCTGCCGTGTAACCGGGTTTTATTAATTTTTCTTTTGCGGCCGATTTACAGTACAATGATATTGACAATTATTTAATTAAGATGTCTATAGCAGCCATTAAATGGGATCAGAATGAGCACAGCATTTTTGAGGAAATCCGATGGTGACAAAGCTTCACCTGGAAATTTCCGGCCAGCCGGATGACACTACCTGTGGTCCTACCTGCCTGCATGCCGTTTACCGCTACTACGGTGACGAAATCCCTCTGCAGCAGGTGATTTCCGAGGTAAAGAGTTTAATGAGCGGCGGCACTTTGGCGGTCCTTCTGGGAAACCATGCCTTGAGCAGGGGGTACAGGGCAACAATTTACACTTACAACCTCCATGTTTTCGACCCAACCTGGTTTGCGGAAAAAGAACTTCTGGCAGACAGGCTGAAAAAACAGGCGGCGGCCAGGCGGGACGAAAAGCTTGCATTCGCCACCCGGGGCTACCTGGAATTTCTCGAAAAAGGCGGCAAGCTGCTCTTCGAGGATCTGACAATTGGATTGATCCGCAGGTTCCTGAAAAAATCCGTCCCGATTCTGACAGGTCTTTCATCCACTTACCTGTACCGTGCAGCCCGGGAGAATCCCGAGACGGATACCGAGGATGCCGATGCCGGTTTCCCCACAGGACATTTTGTGGTGCTCAGCGGCTATGACAGGGGAAAAAGGACGGTCCTTGTTGCCGATCCCTATAAAAAAAATCCCGTCTCCGGCGACCATTATTATTCAGTTTCAATTTCACGGCTGCTGGGCGCGGTTCTCCTCGGCATCCTGACCTATGATGCCAATCTGCTGGTGCTGGAACAAAAATAAAACAACACCGTGTGCATGCGATGCAGATACTCCTCGTTGTCAACCAGAACGACAGTTGGCCTCTGAACATTGAAGGGGTGCAGATCGTTACCTCTCGTGCCTACCTGAGCGAGCCGCGCTTCAGCATCATGCGGCGGGTGAGGGTGTTCAACCTTTGCCGGTCGTACTCTTACCAGTCGGTGGGATACTATGTTTCCCTTCTTGCCGAGGCAAGGGGGCACAAACCTTTTCCCGACGTGTACAGTCTCATGTCGATGCGCTCACAGCAGGTGGTCCGCTTTATTTCCGATGACCTTGATGAACTCATCCAGAAAAGCCTGGCGCCGCTTAAAAGCAGCCGTTTTGAACTGAGCATTTACTTTGGCAGAAACCTTGCCAAGCGGTATGACAGATTGTCGCAGAAGCTCTTTGAGGCCCTCAACGCCCCTTTTCTGCGGGCCAGTTTTGTCAGGCACAGGAAGTGGATCCTGCATAAGGCTGCCCCCATCGCCTCCAACGATATACCGGAAAGCCACTGGTCTTTTGCTGTCAGCGCAGCGGAGGATTACTTTCACAGGAAGAGGAGGTTTGTGCAAAGGAAAAAGCCGGTCCGGTTTGACCTAGCCATTCTTTTTGCACCGGGTGAAAAGCTCCCACCCTCGAATGAAAGGGCGATAAAAAAGTTTATCCGCGCCGCCTCGACCCTCAACCTTGGGGCCGAAGTCATCCAGAAGGAGGACTATGGCCGGCTCGCAGAATTTGACGGTCTCTTCATCAGGGAAACAACGAATGTCAATCACCATACCTACAGGTTTTCCAGGACTGCGGCCATGCAGGGTCTTGAGGTGATCGACGATCCGGAGTCCATCCTGAAATGCACCAACAAGGTTTTTCTGGCGGAGCTGCTGCAGCGCTACAGGATTTCCATTCCCGCCACCATGATCGTCCACCGCGAAAATATGAATGACGTGGGAAAAACGCTTGGCTTCCCCTGCATTCTCAAGCAGCCTGACAGCTCCTTTTCGCAGGGGGTAATAAAGGTTGATTCCGAAGAGGAGCTGCAGGCGAACTTGAAGAAACTCCTGGCCCGGTCGGAAATGGTCATAGCCCAGCAGTATCTGCCAACGGATTTTGACTGGCGCATAGGAATCCTGGACAGAAAACCCCTCTATGCCTGCCGTTATTTCATGGCAAAAGGCCACTGGCAAATAATCGCTTACGGAAAAAGCGGCGGGATAAGAGAGGGTGACGCCGATGCCATCCCCGTGGAAAATGTTCCGGAACCGGTACTGAAAACCGCCGTCAAGGCCGCCAACCTGATCGGCAACGGATTGTACGGTGTGGACCTGAAGCAGGTCGGCCACAAGGTGCATGTAATCGAGGTGAACGATAACCCCAATATTGACGCGGGGCTGGAAGACCGGATTTTGAAGGATGAACTGTACCTGACGGTCATGCGGTCCTTTGTCACCCGGATTGAACAGAAGAAACTGGCCGGAACAAAATGAGCACGAAAACCCCCCTGGGCCTTTTTGAAGGGGCCGGTATTGAATTGGAATACATGATTGTCCGCAGGGATACCCTTGATGTTCTCCCTGTTGTCGATGAGTTGCTGAAAACGGTTGTCGGCTCATACGCCAATGATTACGAGAAAGAGGGTATATGCTGGTCCAATGAACTGGCGCTGCATGTCGTAGAGCTGAAAACCTGCGATCCGGTCAGCGATCTGGCGGAAACAGCGGATCTAATGCACCGGGATGTCCTTCAGATCAACGATTTACTGGCCGACTGCAACGGCATGCTGCTTCCTACCGGGGCGCACCCCTGGATGGACCCCTGCACAGAGGCAAAACTTTGGCCCCACGGCCAGCGCACGATCTACGAGGCATACGACAGGATCTTCAATTGCGCCGGACATGGCTGGACAAACCTGCAGAGCTGCCACCTGAACCTTCCTTTTAATTCCAGTGATGAATTCGGCCGCCTCCATGCTGCAATAAGGCTGATTTTGCCGATAATTCCCGCCCTGGCTGCAAGCACCCCGATTCTGGACGGTAAACGCCAGCCTTTCCTGGATACAAGAATGGAGTATTACCGGACCAATTCCGCCCGCATATCTTCCATTACCGGGGAAATAATCCCGGAGCCGATATTTACGCCGGTTGCCTATAATAACGAAATTTTTGCAAGGATGTACCGTGACATAGAGCCGTTTGATCCGGACAACACCCTGAGGGACGAATGGCTCAATGCCCGTGGGGCTATTGCACGCTTTGACCGGAGTGCCATTGAGATCAGAATAATTGATGTCCAGGAATGCCCCCGCGCCGATCTTGCCATAGTCGCAAGCATAAACGGTGTCCTGAAGAAGCTTGTTGAAGAGACGTGGAGTGATTTTCCGAACCAGGCAGCCTGGCAGATCGGGCCCCTGAAAAAGATTCTCCTTGATACGGTCCGCGAGGCAGAGGCTGCAGTGATATCTGACCGGGGGTATCTGGAAAGCTTCGGCGTCCGGGGAAGGGACAGAATGGCAGCAGGCGAACTCTGGCTCCATCTTGTCAACCGTATTGAAATTGAAAAAGAACTTGCCAAAACACTGGTAGACATTGTCCAAAACGGTTCCCTTGCAAGCCGCATTCTCAAAGCCGTAGGCGGTGAAATGACCCGGCCGGTGCTGGAAAAGGTCTACCGGGAGCTGTCCTCCTGCCTCGCCGAAAACCGCCTCTTTCTGCCATGAATTATGAAATGCATTTTCACCTGTGAACACGCCTCCAACGAAGTCCCTTCTCGCTATGCCCATATTTTTGAGGGAGAAAACGGGATCCTGGCGACGCACCGGGCTTATGACTCCGGCGCTGAAAAACTTGCGCGCCAGCTTGGACAAAGCTGCGGTGCCGCAGTGTATTGCGGCGCAATATCCAGGCTGCTCATCGACCTGAACCGTTCCCCTTCAAACAGAAAGTCTCTCTTCAGCCCCTATTCAAGGAAACTGCTGCACCAGGAGCGGGAACTGCTGCGGCAGCACTACTACATCCCGTACCGGGAAAAAGTTGAGAACGTGGTGCGCCAGGCGGTTGACCAGGGCAGCCCTGTCCTCCATATTTCGGTGCATTCCTTTGCCTCTGTGCGAAACGGCCGGGTGCGGCAGGCGGATATCGGCCTGCTTTACGACCCGGCACGGAATAATGAAAAACTGCTCTGCGCTTTTCTCCTTTCCCTTTTCCGGGAAAAGGCCGGCTCGCTCATGGTGCGGCGTAACTACCCTTACAGGGGCAATACCGACGGGTTCAACACCTTTCTCCGCCAAAGGCTCCCGGCAAATCTCTACGCGGGAGTAGAGATAGAAATGAACCAGGCCCTGCCGCAGACTGGAGAAAAATACAGGGCGGCGGTGGACGTCCTGATAGAAGGGATTGGCTGTATCCTGCAGTGTGAGAATTTTGCAGGCGTGACAGCTCTAGAGTGGTGACGGGAGGAAAAACAATGGATGCAACTTCTTTGGAGTTCTGGGCCAGGATCCTTGTCAGTTTGGTGTGCGGCGGGATCATCGGCCTCGAGCGGCAGATCCGGGGCAAACCTGCTGGGATCAGAACAAGCATTCTCATATGCCTGGGAACCCAGGTGTTTGTCAGTCAGGGGACGTCGCTGGCAGGCGGCGACCATTATCGGGTTCTGGCCCAGGTTGTCACGGGTGTAGGTTTCCTTGGTGCCGGTCTCATGATTTCCCAGGAAGGCATGGTCAGGGGGGTGACTTCGGCGGCAGTTATCTGGATGCTAGCCGCCATCGGGGCGACGATAGGACTTGGCCGTCAGAAAGAGGCGCTGGTGCTTGTTTTGGTAACCGTCGGGGTCCTGAGCGGTGTCGAATACCTGGAAAACAGTATCCGGCGACTGCGCAGCGGCGTCCATGCCCGGCATCAGTCTTTTGAAAAACAGGGGCACAAGAGAGGGAGAAAGCTGTGAAACAGGACATTTTCAGCAGGTATGAATCATTTTCAGACAGTTGCCTCGCCATTGATGTCTCTGTGGGGAAGATTGCCGAACTGTTCGAGGATTTCGACAGTGCCGCCTCCTACATCAAGAAGGATCTGGACCAGGACTTTGTCGATTATCTCATCGAGTCGGTGCAGGAGATCGGCCGCAATGATTTCGTTATCCGCATCAATCTGCCGGAGCATGTCCAGGAAAAGCACCGGGAGCGCGTCCGCAAAAGCATGAAAAGTTATTTTCAGTACCTGGAACTTCTCGAGTGGCGCAAGCTCAGAAAGATGTTGTCGAAATCCCTCCTGCTTTTCGGGCTTGGGATGTTTCTCCTGACCGTTTCCATTATCCTTCAAGGCCATACGGAACTGCTGAGTGACATGATGCAGGACCTGATAATCGAGGGGTTGACCGTGGCTGCCTGGGTCTCTCTCTGGAGTTCTTTTGCCATCCTGATTTTCGAGTTTACCGGAACTATTGCCGATATCCGGATTTACCGGCGCATAGCGGGCCGCGAGGTCATTTTTAAAAGCAGGGATTCTGCCGCAATGGTGCCGGCCGATTCTGCCGGGTAAAAGCAGCTTGCGGCCACCGGCACTGGTCAACCGGGCGAGTTCTTTGATTGAATAGAAGTTCTTTTTTGCCGGGTTGGGAATATCCGCCTGCAGGTGCTGCTGCACCAGGGATACATCCGCCGGTTTTGTCGCAATATCCATAATTTTTGCTACAAATTCAAGAATGTAGTATTATTGAGCATACACTTTTGCCATAGCTGCCGTGAAACTGTGAGGTTTACTCTTCAATACAGACTGGAGGTGCGCCATGTTTGAGATTTTCAAAAAAAGTCTTTTCGCAGGCCTGGGTCTTGTTGTCGTCACCAAGACAAAGCTTGAAAGTGTCATGGATAGACTCGTCGAAGAGGGGAAGATGTCCAGGGATGAAGCCGAGAAGATGGCCAGAGAGCTTCTGGAAAGCGGTGAGAAGCAGTGGACCGATTTTGAAGAGAAGCTCCAGGACACCGTCAAGGGTTTTCTTGCCAACATGGACATCTGCAAGGGGAGCGACCTGAAAAAGCTGGAAAAGAAGGTGAAGGCCCTTGATATGCGCCTGAAGGCCCTGGAAAAAGAAACGGCAACGGAGAAAAAATAGGGGAGTGATGGACCTCCTGGCTTTATCCAAACTGGCCCGCTTCCGCCATATCGTTGCCATTCTGTTCAAGTACGGCTTTGACGACGTAGCCGAGCGTCTGCAGCTTCCCGGGAAAATTCTCATAAGCAAAACCAGGATGGCCCTGCCGGAGATGACTACCTGGGAACGGCTGCGGCGGGCCATGGAGGAACTGGGGCCCACCTTTGTCAAACTCGGCCAGATCCTGAGCACCCGAGGCGACATCCTCCCTGCCGACTTTATCCGCGAACTCGAGAAATTGCAGGACACCGTACCCCCGACCGACTTTGCCCTCATCCAGGCTCAGGTAGAGAACGAACTCGAAAAGCCCCT
>JAFDCC010000032.1 GCA_019312985.1 Deltaproteobacteria bacterium | reverse complement strand
GCTTTCTCTCCGGCAGGCTGCACCGGTATTTCAAAAAGGTGCAGGAGCAGTTTTCCCGGCTGACGGAGTTTAGCCGGACGTCGATAAATTCCATCCGGATGATCAAGGCCTACACCCTGGAAAAAAGCCAGGCGGCACGGTTTGATGCCATGGGACGCGAGTATGTCCAGGACAACCTGCGCCTCGCCAGGGTGCACGGCACCCTGTTCCCGGTTTCGGGACTGGTGGCCAATACCAGTATGCTCCTGGTCCTGGTGTTCGGCGGCACCCTGACGATTCGGGGCAGCATAACAATCGGCGACTTGGTCGCCTTTATCTCTTACCTTTTCATGCTGACATGGCCGATGATGGCCCTGGGCTGGGTGACGAACCTTTTTCAGCGCGGCGTCACATCCCTGCAGCGCATCAAGGCCGTCCTCGATGCCCGTCCCGCTCTTGCCGGTCCCGCCCGCCCGGATCCCACTCCCAGAAAGGTGCACACCATCAGCATAAAAGACCTTTCGTTTGCCTACCCGAACCAGAAGGAAGCCGTTCTCAAGGGGATAACCCTTGCCCTGAATGAGGGAATCTTTGGCATCGTCGGCAAAACCGGCGCCGGGAAAACGACCCTGGCCCATCTCCTGGCGCGGCTCTACCCGGTGGCAGGGGGTACCATGTTCTGGAACGGCGTTGATGTGAACCGGCTCAACCTGGCCGACGTGCGGCGGAAGATAGCCATGGTGCCCCAGGACGTCACGGTCTTTTCCGATACCGTCCGGGCCAATATCACCATGGGCAGGCCGGACGCTTCCCTGGCGGACATCGAGGCCGCGGCAGCGGCTGCCGCCATTCATGCTGAAATAGTTGACCTGCCGGAGGGGTATGACACCAGGGTCGGGGAGAAGGGGGTCAAGCTGTCCGGCGGGCAGCGGCAGCGCATCGCCCTTGCCCGGGCGCTCCTGTCGGACAGGCCTGTTCTCATTATCGACGACGGCCTGTCGGCGGTTGATATGGAAACGGAGCATGCAATCATCGGCCTGATGCGGCCTATTATCAGGGACAGGATCTGTATCATTATCTCGCACCGCCTGGCGCCCCTGGCCCAGGCAGACCAGCTCATCGTCATGGAGGGCGGCAGGATCGAAGCCCGGGGCAAACATGCGCAGCTCCTGAGGACAAACAGGTTCTACGCCACAATCTACGAATATCAGACAAGATGGCTGCAGGCCGAACAGGAATAATGCAGCAGTTTTTTTATGAAAACAGGAAAAGAGAAAGATCAATGATCATGATGGACAGCTCCATACCCCTTTACCCCCGGGCATCCTGAGAAAGACCATGCGTTACGGCTACGGATATTTTGAAGAGGACAGACTGGGAGAGGTCGCTGATCTTCGCCTCTGGCAGCGAATCATGGCGTATGTCGTACCGTATTGGCAGGGCATGGCTCTTGCCGTCTTCCTCTCCTTTGGGGTGATCGGTGCAAGCCTCCTGCTCCCCTACCTGGTTCGGATCGGGGTGGACGACTACATAACGAATGCGACAATACCCGTGACCGCCCGGATTTCAGGGCTTACCACCCTGGCAGCCATCTTTGGCATTGCCGTCCTGGCCGGCTTTGCTGCCAACTATTTCCAGGTGACGGTCCTGGAGTGGACCGGCCAGAATACCATGCACAGGCTGCGGCAGCATATCTACAAACACATGCTGGGGCTTGACCTGGCCTACTTCAACGCAAACCCCAGCGGCAAGCTGGTGACCCGGCTGACAAACGACGTCCAGAACATGCATGAGATGTTCACTTCCGTCATTGTCACCCTTTTCAATGATGCCATCCGGGTCATCGGGATTCTGGGCCTGCTTTACTGGCTGAACTGGCGCCTTGCCTTGCTCATGAGCCTGCTGCTTCCCGTCATCCTGGTCGTCACCCTCCTGTTCAGCAGGCTGGCCCGGGATGTTTTCCGCGATATCCGGACGAAACTGGCGAAGATCAATGCTTACCTGCAGGAGGCGGTTTCGGGCATCAGCCTTATTCAGCTTTTCCAGCGTGAAGAGGTTGTCGGGCGCAACTTCGCCGCCCTCAACGGCTCCTACCTGGAGGCCGCCCTGCGGCAGATAAGAATTTTTGGTATATTCCTGCCGCTGCTCGATGTACTCTCCTCGGCCGCCACGGCCATTATTATCGGCTACGGCGGCCTCCTCGTTCTCCGGGGGGAAATGACCATCGGCATACTTGTCGCCTTTCTTTCCTACATGCGCCTCTTCTTCCAGCCGCTGCGGGAGCTTTCCCAGAAATACTCCATCGTCCAGTCCGCCATGGCCTCTGCTGAAAGAATTTTCCAGCTCCTCGATACCGAAAGCAGCCTGGCGCTGGCGCCAAAGCCCCTTGCACCGGGGGCAATAAAAGGCACCCTGGAGTTTTGCGGGGTGGACTTTGGCTATGATCCCGGCAAACCGGTCATCCGTGACCTGTCCCTCAGGGTTGCGCCGGGTGAAACCGTTGCCATTGTCGGGGCCACGGGCGCAGGAAAGTCCACCCTCGTCAACCTGCTCGAGCGGATGTACGATCCGAACCGGGGCAGGATTCTCCTCGACGGCCTGGACCTGCGGGACCTTGACCCAACCTGGCTGCGCAGAAAAATCGGGCTCGTCATGCAGGAAATTTACCTGGTTCCCGGCACCATAAGAGAAAACATTCTTCTTGGCACTGTTATGGATGAAGCGGACCTGGGGGCAATAGTGGAAAGGGCCCAGCTGGCTGACCTGGTCGGCCGCCTGCCGCAGGGAGTCGATACCAGGATAGGTGAAGGCAGCCTTGATCTGTCTGCCGGCCAGCGGCAGCTCCTTGCCCTTGCCAGGGTCATGGTGCGGGATCCCGAGATCCTGGTGCTGGACGAGGCGACGGCTAACATTGACTCGGAAACGGAAATACTGGTGGAGCGGGCTATCGAGGCAACTCTGTCACAGCGAACGAGCATTGTCATCGCCCACCGGCTGTCCACTATCCAGCGGGCTGACCGGATCGTCGTCATGGACGTCGGCAGGATTGTCGAGGAGGGCAGCCATGAAATGCTCATGGCGGCAAAGGGGTTCTACCACCGGCTGCAGAACCTGCAGTACCTCCAATGGAACGGCAGCTGAAACTCTCAGCCCTTGTCAGGAGCAGACCGGCCGGCCTCCTGGAGGATGTGGCGGATAAAGGCGTCGAGTTTTTTCCGGTGCGAACCGGGCCAGTACACCTTGCCGCACTGCTGGCAGGTATGGAAGTCCTGGTAATATTTTCTGGTAAGCGGTTCCAGGCGGTCCAGTACGGCCTCCTTGCTGACCGGCACCAGGAGGCCGTTGCATGCAATGCAGCGGCTTAAGGGTTTGCTTCTGCCGGCAAGGTCATAGAGGCGCACAACCTCCAGAAGCTGGGCCGCAGGATCATTGGACCTGAGAAGGTAGCCGTGGCCGATTATTTTCCTTTTCAGCAGGGAGATGTCCCTGGTCAAAAGAATCCTTTTCCGGGAACGGGCGATTTCCGCTATAGCCGCATCCCTTTTTGCGGCGCCATAGAGGGTGTGGAATCCCAGCGATCGGAGGTGCAGTGCCAGCTTCCCCACGTTCGCATCGGCAACAAAGGCAAGCCTTTCGAGGGGCTCCGGCCGGAGGAGTGTCGGGACAAGGGGGTTGACCGGGGCAGCCATTGGACTGACCTCCACCACATCCTTATCCCGGAGGACAGGGGCAAAGCTGCTTTCCCCGCCGTTTATCGTCAGTCTGCCGACAAGGGGGTGGGGGACGCCGAGGGACTCTATGACATCCTTGACAGAGGCCCTGCGCTCGAAATGGTGCGTAAATGAAGAAAGGCCGCGTCTCTCTTTTGTTAATAACTCTTTTAAATAATTATGAAAAATAAAGGTAACGGCGGTCATGTTTCAATGTGGAAAAATTCCTGATAAACTGCTTGCTATTCTCTGTAAAACCTAATAGGTACTTAACAGACTTTGCAGCAAAAAAGTCTATCAACGTTCTTCTCCGGCAGGCGCGGAATGATTTTTTCCGGCGCAATGCGCCAACCAGGAAAGGTTCCAGTACTCGGTGCAAAAGGATGGCAACCAGCGACAGAAGGATAATCCAGCGTTTTCCGGTTGACTTCCGGGTGGATTTCATCCATGCGGGTGACTACCTGATTTCCTGCAGCAGGGACATTTCCATGGACGGCATGTTTATCAATACGCAATCCCCGGCCCCGGTAGGCACGCACATCAATGTGATATTTCCCGTGGAGGGCAGCCTTGAAATGGAGGTTGCAGCCCTTGTTGTCTGGAACCGGGAGAAAAGCAGCAGTGCCAGGCCGGGAATGGGCGTCCAGTTCCTCTCTTCCCTGCCCAATGCTGTCAAAAAGAATTTTCTGAAGCATATTGACAGGATAGTAATTCTACGGGAAAAAGGGGTCTCCGCGTAGCAAAAAGGGTTGCAACTCTACCGGCCAGGTACCCGAACCAGCCGCCGGGCCAATTCCTCCAGGATCGTTGAGAAATTTCCTTCCAGGGTCACGGCAGCCAGGTGCCGCAGGACCGGTTCCCTGTTAACCTCGATAATGGTACCGCCCCTGTTGTGGACCATAAAGGGTATGCTTGCCGCCGGCGGCACCTGGCACGAGGTGCCGGCAACAAGAAGCAGGTCGGCACCGGCAAGCATCGCTTCGGTCTCCTGCAGGACAAGGGGCGGGATGCGTTCATCGAAAAAAACGATGTCCGGCTTCAGTATGGCCTTGCAGTCGGTGCAGCGGGGTGGCATGGCATTCTTTTTCACAAAGGCCAGTTTGTAGCCGGCACCGCAGGAAAGGCAGGAGAAGGTTGCAAATGAACCGTGGAATTCAATGACATTGCTGCTGCCGCCCTTCTGGTGCAGGTCGTCAATATTCTGGGTGATGATCCCGGCCAGGAACCCCTGCTGTTCAAGGGCGGCTAAAGCCCTGTGGCCGCTGTTCGGCTCGGCGTCAACGGTTTCCAGAAGACTGGCCAGCATGCGCCAGACCTTTTCCGGATTTGCCCTGAAGGCACCCATGGTTCCATACTCTATCGGATCATAGCGGGACCAGAGGCCGTTTTTGCCGCGGAAATCGGGAATACCGCTTTCGGTGCTGACGCCGGCCCCGGTAAATGCCACGCTGCAGCGGGATTTTTCCAGGAGGGCGGCGGCCCTGTCAAGGAGGTCTTCTGTCATGCGCGGGCCTAGTGCATCTTTTTTTGCCGCCGGGCCCGGATACCGCACACCTTGTTGCAGAACCGCCTGATGACCGAGAAGTATATATCGCCGGCAGTCGCAATAATGGTGTTGTGCGATGCCCCCGGC
>JAFDCC010000031.1 GCA_019312985.1 Deltaproteobacteria bacterium | reverse complement strand
CCGAAGGCGGCGATGCGGTCCGCCCGGTTCGCCTTGTTGTAGGCATCTGCCAGGGATGTACCGTAGGCCGCGCCGCACGGGTTGTTGTGCTTAAGGATGACCGCCGCCGGCCTGTCCATCAGGTACTTGATGATATTGAGGCCGTTGTCGACGTCGGTCAGGTTGATCTTGCCGGGGTGTTTTCCAACCTGCAGCATGTCCTCCACCGGAATCGCCGATACGAGGCCGTTGCCCGGCCCGATGAAGCGGCAGTCACCGAGGGTGAGGTTGCCGTTGACCAGCTCGTAAAGGGCGGCCTCCTGGTCCGGGTTTTCGCCGTAGCGGATGCCGCGCTCGTCTACAGTTCCGTCGTCCATGGGAATGGCCCAGGTCCTTTTCCGGTAGACAAGGGTCTGGTCGCCGAAGGATATTGTCATGTCCATGGGGAAGTGGTCGCCGAGAATGGTCGTGTACATTTTTTTCAGATCAGCCATGGCAGTGCTCCTTGTTATGTAAGGGTGAAAATAAGAAGTTTTTTTGTGAGAAGAACGTAGACGCTTATCTAATATTTTGCCGTCCAATCTGCAAGTGCAAAAGCTCTTTTTTCGAGCCTTTTTCACAGGTGAACTGCCGCTGGCGACAAAAAACATGATTAAATAATTGCAGGTCCGCACATTTGCAGTAATATGGCTCCATACAATTCACTATACACGGGAAATGCCCTCTTATGGAGATAGCCCTTCTTCAGGATATTGCCATCATTTTCGGCCTGGCCATTGTCGTCCTCCAGGTATGCCACAGGATCAAGCTGCCGGCCATCATCGGCTTTCTGGTTACCGGCGCTCTGGTTGGGCCACATGGGCTGCACCTTGTCAAAAGCATCCACGAGGTCGAACTCCTGGCCGAGATCGGCGTCGTGCTTCTCCTTTTTACCATCGGGCTTGAATTCTCCCTGAAGGAGCTGTTCCGCCTGAAACGCCAGGTCCTGATCGGCGGCTCCCTCCAGGTTTTTTTCACCATCATTGCCACAACACTGCTGCTTGTTTTCAGTTTCGGGCTGCCCGGCAACCGCGCCTTATTCATCGGCTTTCTCATGGCGCTCAGCAGTACGGCCATTGTTCTTCGGCTTTACCAGGAGAAGGCCGAGCTTGATTCGCCCCACGGGGAGACTGTGCTGGCTATCCTCATTTTCCAGGATGTCATCGTGGTGCTCCTCATGCTTCTCACCCCCTTTCTGGCAGATAGGGCAGGAGAGGGCGCTGCCGTGGGAAAACAGCTGCTGATTCTGTTTGCCAAAAGCGGCATCATTTTCAGCCTGGTGCTGCTTGGCGCCCGCTATCTTGTGCCGCACGCCCTGTTCCTGGTCGCCCGCACCAGAAGCCGTGAACTCTTTCTCCTGACCATTGCCGCAATATGCCTGCTCACCGCCTGGCTTACCTCGCTTCTCGGTCTTTCATTGGGACTGGGTGCCTTTCTCGCCGGCCTCGTCATTTCGGAGTCAGAATACAGCACGGCAGCGCTGGGAAACATGACGCCCTTCCGCGATATATTCATGAGCTTTTTCTTCGTGTCCATCGGCATGCTGGTTGATGCCAGGGTCATTGCGGCCAATCCCGGCATTATCGGGCTGCTGACGGTGGCTATCCTCTTCATGAAGTTCAGTCTCGTCCTCTTTGTCGGTATTGTGCTTGGCGTGTCGCTGCGCAGTGCCCTTCTCGCCGCCTTTTCCCTGGCCCAGGTCGGCGAGTTTTCCTTTGTCCTCTCCAAATTCGGCGTGGAGTATGATTTTCTGGCGGGGGCGCGCTACCAGTATTTTCTTGCCGTGGCGGTCATTACCATGGCCCTTACGCCTTTCCTCGTTACGTTCAGCCCGAAACTGACAAAGGCGCTCCTGCGCCTGCCGTTTCCGGACAGGATGAAAAGGGGACTGGCCCCCATGCGGGCACGCGAGGATAAAGGATCCCTGCGGGAACTGCGGAACCACATAATTATTATCGGCTACGGCCTGAATGGCCGCAACCTGGCAAAGGCAGCCAGCAGTGCCGGCATTCCCTACATAATTGTCGAGACCAACCCGGAGACCGTCCGCCGGGAACAGAAAAAAGGCAGACACATCCTTTACGGCGATGCCACCCATGTGCCGGTGCTGGAGCATGCCGGCATCAGCCATGCCAGGGTCGTGGTGGTCGCCATTTCCGACTATGTCGGCAGTCGCCAGATTGTCCGCCAGATAAAGGAGCTGAACCCGGCCGTTCACCTCATTGTCCGGACACGCTTTGTCAGCGAGATAGACACGCTGCGGGAACTGGGAGCCGACGATGTGATTCCGGAGGAATATGAAACAGCGGTGGAGATATTTGTCCGGGTGCTGCACCACTACCTCGTGCCGCAGCAGGATATTGACCGGTTTATGGCCGAGGTACGGGCTGACGGCTACCAGATGCTGCGAACCCGACCGCGTTCCATGGTCTCGGTCTGTGATATGAGCGGCTGCCTCTCCGATTCCGAGATCAAGGTGGTGATGCTCGAAGAGGGTTCCACCTTTGCCGGCAGGACCATAGCCGAAATCGGGCTGCGGAAAAACTACGGCGTATCCGTGATGGCAGTTCGGCGGGGCGGCATCATGGAACCCAATCCGCCGGGGGAAACACGGCTGGAGGGGGGAAACTCCCTTATCCTTTTCGGCAGTTCGGAAGATGTCAGCAGGTGTGTCGAACTGTGCCGCGCTCCGCCTGCTCCCGCCCTGGAGTGATATCCTGTCGGCGGTACTGGTGCGCCTGCATCTCTCGCAGGTATTCGTCTTGACAAGATAAGTATTTTTACCTATAAAAAGATTTGTCCGTTTACAAAAAAACGCATGGTTTCCCCAAAAGGGAAAACTGGTAATGATCTTATGTGAATCAAGAGTTGTCCCGATTCTGCAGGGGCAGTTTTTTGTATTATAGCTGAGACCGTATTCAGTACCGGGTTTAACGGCAAAGTTCACCCAAAACTGCAAGAGCGTCACGTGCAGCTACAAACGGAGGCAGATCATGTCAGGAAAAAAAGAGTTGACTCCCGAGGAAATGTCGATCCACCAGGATGCCCACGCAATGATCATCAAGGCCCGCAAGGATGGCGTTGAAACAGCATGGGACAGGCTTCAGGAACAGACCCCTCACTGTACCTTCTGCGAGCAGGGGTTGTCGTGCCGCAACTGTGTCATGGGGCCGTGCCGTATCAGCCCCAAGGGCGACAAGCGGCAAAGAGGCGTGTGCGGCGCAGACGCCGATGTTGTCGTGGCCCGGAATTTCGGCCGGTTCGTCGCCGGCGGATCAGCAGGACACTCGGACCACGGCCGCGACCTCATCGAGGTTCTTGAGGCTATTGTTGAAGGCCGGACAGAAGATTACAAGGTCAAGGATGAAGAAAAGCTTGCCAGGATTGCCACTGAAGTAGGAATTGCGACAGAAGGCCGAACGACCCTGGAAATAGCCGGGGATCTGGTCGATGTCTTTTACGGCGATTTCGGCAGCAGAAAGTCCGAGGTGGTCTTTGTCAGCAGGGTGCCTGAAAAACGGCGGGCCATCTGGCGGGAACTCGGCATAACTCCCCGTGGCGTTGACCGGGAAATTGCCGAAATGATGCACCGCACTCACATGGGGTGTGACAACGATGCGCCTAACACACTTCTGCATGCAGCACGAACGGCTCTTGCCGACGGGTGGTCCGGGTCCATGATCGGCACCGAACTTTCGGACATCATCTTCGGGACGCCAACACCCAAAATGTCCACCGCCAACCTGGGCGTCCTGCGGAAGGACCAGGTCAACATCCTTGTCCACGGCCATAACCCGATTGTCACCGAGATGATCTTCAAGGCGGCCAACGACCCGGAAATGCTGGCAAAGGCGGAGGCGAAGGGAGCCAGGGGGATAAACCTGGCCGGTCTCTGCTGCACCGGCAATGAGCTTCTCATGCGCCAGGGCGTTCCAATGGCCGGGAACCACCTCATGACCGAACTGGCTATAGTTACAGGCGCGGTCGAGGCCATTGTCGTAGATTACCAGTGCATCATGCCCAGCCTGGTGCAGGCGGCCGCCTGCTACCACACAAAGTTCATTACCACGGCGAACAAGGCCAAATTCACCGGCGCGATACATTTTGATTTCCGGCCCGAAACGGCGATGCAGCAGGCAAAAGAAATAGTCGAACTGGCCGTTGACGGTTATTCCAGCCGCAATCCTGACAGGGTGGAGATCCCGGTGGAACCGGTGGAGATCATGACAGGCTTTTCCAACGAGGCCATTCTCGCTGCCCTGGGCGGCAGCCTCGATCCCTTTCTGGATGCGATAAAGGCAGGAAAGGTCAGGGGCTGCGTCGGCATTGTCGGCTGCAACAACCCCAAGGTGCAGCAGGACTCGAGCAATGTCGGCCTGGCAAAAGCTCTTATCGCCAAGGATATTCTCGTACTTGCCACCGGCTGTGTCACGACAGCGGCCGGGAAAGCCGGCCTGCTGGTGCCGGCGGCCATTGAAATGGCAGGGCCGGGACTGAAGGAAGTATGCGGCAGCCTCGGAATCCCGCCTGTGGTCCACATGGGAAGCTGCGTCGACAATTCGCGCATCATGCACCTGGCTGCTTTGATTGCCGATGCCCTCGGTGTTGACATCAGCGACCTGCCGGTGGGGGCTTCCTCGCCCGAGTGGTACTCCGAGAAGGCCGCGGCAATCGCAACCTATGCCGTGGCCAGCGGCATCCATGTGCATCTCGGCCATCCCCCGAACATCCTGGGGTCGCAAACGGTTACGGATCTGGCGCTCAACGGCCTCAAGGGGTTGGTTGGCGCAGTCTTTTATGTCGAGCCCGACCCCGCCAAGGCCGCGGACTACTTTGACCGGTTAATAGGTGACAAGCGGGAGGCGCTCGGACTGGGGCGGTAATGTTCGAAAGCATCTATCCTGCGGGGCTGCGGTCAACCCGGCCGCAGCCCTTTTCTTTCAGCGCGCCTGCTCCTTTTCTGATTGAGATGGGGGCAGGGGCAAATTACTGGAGTGTCACGAGAGGTCTTCTGCCGGTGTCCGGCAGAAAAGGGGTCAGATGACTATCCTGAAAAACGTTTCATACTCACCCGCTGTTTTCTGCTGCAGCACCGCCGTCTGCAGGTCGGGAGGAGATGAGTCTGCGGCCTTTTTGAAGTAGATCTGGCTTGTGAGGATGGCCTTGCCGTCCCGCAGCACCTTGAAGTGAATGTGAGCCGGTCGCGGCTGGTAACCGCCCGGAATGAGTGTCTTGAAGTAAAATGTTCCGTCGGGGCCTGTTCGTACCGCACCCCAGTACTGAAAATCCGGGTCTCTTTTTCCGGGGGAGGGATCGCCCGGGTGATCGTACCTCCCCTGGGGGTCTGTCTGCCAGATCTCGATGATGCTGTTTTCCTGAGGCTTGCCGGCAGTATTGACGACAACTCCTGAAAGGTGGAGAATCTCGCCCTTGGCAGACGCATCACGCCCCCTCACCCGTGTCAGGTCATAGTCAATATCCTCCCGGCTGGTCACCGGGTAGTATGGACCCTCATGGTCGAACGGTGTTTTTCGAAGTGCTTCCGAGGCGAAACCGGGTTGCGGAAGGCAGAAAGAGAGGAAGAGGGCCGCTAAAATTATTCCGGATACGGTAATGTTCTTCATGTCGAATCCTTCTCAATTTTTTTTCATGTTTTCCGAGTATCCTGCCGCTCATCTCCCGGGTGAAGGTGTTGAGCTTTACCACCGTGGCCTGGGAGCTGGAAGCCGGTGGGAGAATGTTCCTGCCCGACTCCCGGTTGTGCGCGTCAATCGTTATCCAGTCCATGATGACGTTGTCCTGCAGCGCCAATCCGCTTGGCGCAGCAAGGGAGCCGCAATTGAGAAAACTTGCAACAACCTTACACAGGCTGTTACGTCTATTTCATGGGGCGGTCTCTCCTGTAAGAATTTTTCGCAGGGCAGAACCTCCTGAGAAATGGGGGAAGCTTTTTCTGCTCTGTATTGAAACAATATAATAATGCTTCTGAAAAATTCCATGAAGTTTCGGCATTAAAAAGCTGTGATGACAAACAGGCTGCCGATGCATACCGTTATTTGGTATAATGCTGAAATTTCCCGGAAGAAAATTTCAGGAGGCAGGGAATGACAAAGCTCATATTAAGTATCCATCCGGTTGGGCAGCTGGCGGCAATTCTCATCTGCTGCTATGCTGCATATCAAGGGTTGCAGCGGGTCCGCAGTCTGCATTTCAATAAAACTGCCAGGTTTTACCGTGAGCGGCATGCCATCGCGGGCACTGTCGCCCTTGTTTCCATGCTGGGGGGCATTGGAGCCGGCTTCATCATGGTCAGCCGCTACCTGCTCAGTCCCGAAATGGGCCTCCATGTCGCTGTTGCCTTGCTAATCCTGCCGCTCGGCCTGTTCGGCATCTTCTCCGGGTTTTTTCTGTATCTCAAGCCCGGGCAGCGGAAATTTTTGCCCGTCATCCATGGCATCAACAACCTTGTCATCCTCGTTCTGGCGCTCCTGCAGGTTGTTACCGGCACCCTGGCTTACCTGCGGTATGTCCTCCGCTGGTGACGCCGGCCGCGTTTTTTCCGGATGCTTCAATATTCTCCGTCATACGTCGCGGCGGGCAGCAGTTAGGTCAACCTCCCTTTAGCAGGCCGTTTTTTGTTTTACCGAACCTTTCGGATGGCCTCCAGGACAAAGGGAAAAACCGTTTGCGTAACGAGCCGCTGTCCCTCCGGGGACGGGTGGATGCCGTCCGGCAGGTTCAGGGCGGGATCGCCCGCCACCTGCTTCAGGAAAAAAGGGACAAGGATAACCTGCCGTTCTTCTGCAACGGCGGGGTAAATTGCCTCAAACTCCCGTGTGTAGGCAGGCCCGAGGTTCTGCAGCATCTGCATGCCGGCCAGGACCACCTCGATGCCGGCCTCCTGCAGAAGCGTTACCGCCCGGCTGATGTTTTTCCTGATAACGTCCGGTGGAATGCCGCGCATGCCGTCGTTGGCACCGGTTTCAAGGATAACGATGTCCGGCTTCCGGGCAATGATCCAGTTGATGCGGGATAAAGCGCCGCTGCTGGTTTCTCCGCTGATGCCGGCATTGATCACCTGCCAGTTGTACCCGTTTTTCTGCAGCTTTTCTTCCAGCAGTGCCGGGTAGGCTTCCTTTTGCGCTACGCCGAGGCCGGCCGTCAGGCTGTTGCCCAGGGCGATTACAGTGCCTTCGTAGACCTTTGCCTCCTGGACTGTCCGGCGGGAACTGTCTGCCGGGGGCTCCCGCTCCTCGCAGCCGGCAAGAACGGAAAAAAGGACCAGGAGAGGCAGGAGGGCACTGAGAATTTTCCGGTGGGAATTTTTCGGCAATAAAAGCATTCTGTTACTCCTCGTCCCGCAAAAAGGCAACGGGTTTTTGCTGCAGGATTGAGCGTGTCGCCCCGGTGCCGGTAATAATGACCAAAAGAACCGTGATCCCGGCCATTATCAGGGTGCTGCCGGGCCGGGGGTCGTAGGAAATGTCGAGGATGCGGCTGCAGATCAGCCAGCTTCCCGCCTGTCCGATCCCCCCGGCAAGCAGGACGCACATCAGGGCAAGGGCGATGTTTTCCAGGGTAAACACCTGAAGGATGAACCTGGGCCTGGCACCCAGCACTTTATAGTACACGGCTTCACGGATGCGTGCCAGCCGGGTCGCGAAGATCGAGCTGATGATGATCAGCAGGCCGGCAAGGATGGAAAAGGTTGTGAAGAACCGGATAATAACGGCGAGCTTATGCATGATCCTGGCCAGCACCGTAATGGTCTGGCCGATGTCAATGACGCTTATGTTGGGCAGCTCCGTTGCCAGCCTGTTCTGCAGCTGGAGCAGCCGTTCCGGTTCAAGCCGGGCGGCACTGAAGAGGGTCTGCGGCGCCTCCCGCAGGACATTTTCCGGAAAAACGAAGTAAAAAAAGGGACGCACCTTTGATCGGGTCCTGGTCCGGAGGCTGGTCACCCGGGCCCGGACGGGAAGGCCCTGGATGGTAAACTCCAAAAGGTCGCCCATTCTGATGCGGCCGATGTCGGCTACGGTATCAAGGACCGAGACAGGCACTTCCCCCTGTTTTTGCAGCTGCCCGGTCCGGCCGCCGAAGAGTGAGGCGCCGGCAAGGAGCTCTTCGTCATCAAGAAGAAAGTCACGGTAGGTGAGGTTGAATTCCCGGGACAGGTTGTCGCGTCGCCGCCTTTTTTCAGCTTCGCGGTCAATTGGTTTGCCGTTTATGGCACCAAGCCGGGCCCGGACAATGGG
>JAFDCC010000030.1 GCA_019312985.1 Deltaproteobacteria bacterium | reverse complement strand
TTGGACCTCTGCAGCAGAGATACTTGAGAAAACCCACCGCCGCGCTATTAAAGAGAGTTCCCGAGGGAAAATTGACTTGACAAGGAGAGGGATTTTTTTATAAAGTCCGCTGTTTAGTGTCGGGCACGTATAAAGTTGTTATCAATGAAAAAACCATTGATGTCCCTTACACGGAAGCCCCAAAAAAAATTATATATATCAGGAGGTTGAAAAGTGGCTTTACCAAAACGAAGACATTCACATTCACGGACGAGGAAAAGGCGCGCCCATGACGCGCTGACTCCCGCGTCCGTTTCGAGCTGCCCCAAGTGCGGTGAGCCGAAACTGGCGCACCGGCTTTGCGGCGGTTGCGGCACCTACAAGGACAGAACGGTAATCAAGTTTGAAGACGAGATGGAGTAGAGCGTGACATTGCGTATTGCCCTGGATGCCATGGGTGGCGAGCTGGGCCCGGAAGAGATGGTAGCCGGGGCGATACAGGCTGTTGGGGAGTCTGAGCTGCATGTCTTGCTGATCGGCGATGAAAATATCCTGAGCCGCGTCATGCAGAAGCATGCCCAGCTTCCCGCCGGACTGCAGATCGTCCATGCTTCGCAGGTTGTTTCCATGGATGAGTCGCCTTTTGAGGCCATCCGGAAAAAAAAGGACTCTTCCATAAGCAAGGCATTTGCTTACGTCAAGAAGGGTGAAGCAGATGCTGTTGTCAGCGCCGGCAATTCCGGCGCGACCATGGCCTCGGCCATCAAATCCCTGGGCCGTCTGGAAAACATATCACGGCCCGGCATTGCCAGCGTATTCCCAACCCTGAAAAAACCCCTGGTCATGATGGATGTGGGGGCAAATGTCGACTGCCGCCCGCAGCATCTGTTCCAGTTCGGTGTTATGGGCGCGGCATTTTCAGGCAACCTGTTCAGGATCAAAAAGCCGAGCATCGGCCTGCTCAGCATCGGGGAAGAAGGGGGCAAGGGTAATGTACTGGTCAAGAGCGCCCATGAGCTCTTCAGGAAGAGTTCCCTCAACTTCATCGGTAATGTCGAAGGCCGGGATATATTCCAGGGAGATGTCGACGTTATCGTCTGCGACGGTTTTGTCGGCAATGTCTGCCTGAAGGTCAGCGAAGGACTCGCTGAAGCAATTATTTCCATGCTGCGCACGGAGATGTCAAAGAGCGTTACGGCAAAAATGGGCTATATGCTGGCCCGCAAGGCCTTTCACCAATTCGGCAAACGGGTCGATTATGCCGAGTACGGCGGGGCGCCCCTCCTGGGCGTCAACGGAACCGGCATTGTCTGTCACGGGCGTTCCAATGCCAAGGCCATCAAGAATGCCATAAAGGTCGCCGGAGAAATGATCCGCAGCAGAGTCAATGCCCATATTACAGAGCTTCTTTCCGAGTTCGACGCGAGAGATACCCTGGAAAATGAGACTGATGCTGCAGAAGCGGTGCAGTCGGGAGAGGGGTCATGACCGCTGGCCGGGGGACCATTATCGGAACCGGCTCCTACCTGCCGGAGCGCATTCTGACCAACCGGGACCTGGAACAGGTAGTCAACACAAGTGACGAGTGGATTAAGACCCGGACAGGCATCAGGAGCCGCAGAATAGCCGGCGCCGGCGAAGTGACATCGCAAATGGCGAGCCGTGCCGCCGTAGAGGCACTGGCCATGGCCGGCGTCACAGCGGCCCAGTTGGATATGATCATCGTCGGCACCATTACCGCCGAAATGGTCATGCCTTCATGCGCCTGCCTCGTGCAGAAGGAAATCGGGGCGGAGAATGCCTTTGCCTTTGATGTAAGTGCCGCCTGCTCAGGCTTTGTCTATGCCCTGGAGATCGCCGACAGGTATCTTAAGAATGCGCCTGAGATGAAAATCCTGGTCATTGGCGCCGAGACCTTGTCGGCCAGGGTCGACTGGCAGGACCGCAATACCTGCGTCCTTTTCGGCGATGGGGCCGGCGCCTGCGTTCTGACCGGCAGCACTACGGAAGAGGGCCTTCTAGCCAGTCAGCTTTACAGTGACGGCCGTCTCTGGCAGCTGCTGAGCCTTGACGCCCGGCCGCGCCGCTACTGCCCCGCCGTCGATTATGGCGTCGCCGCTGCGCAGAACAATATGCCAGAGGGGGCTGCATTCAGCATGGCGGGGAAGGATGTTTTCAAGCATGCGGTCCGGGAAATGGGGGATGCCGTCGTGAACCTGCTCGACAGGGAAGGGGTCTCGCTGGATGACATTGACCTTGTTGTTCCCCACCAGGCAAACATCAGGATTCTCAAGAGCCTGGCTGAGAGGCTCGACCTCTCATTCAAAAAAGTCTATACCACCATACAAAAGTATGGTAATTCATCTGCAGCCAGTCTGCCGGTGGCCCTTGACGAGGCCAACCGCGAGGGGCGGCTGCAGAAGGGGGACCTGCTGCTCTTCAGTGTTTTCGGGGGTGGCTTTACCTGGGGTGTCATGCTTTGGCGCTGGTAGCTGCTGCTGCGGTTTTTTTTGCACTTGCCTGCCAGGGAGTGAAGAGGGTATAGCTTTGGGATGTTCCTGCTTTGTCATAACAGGAAGTATTTAATCCGAAGGAGATAATCGTGGACTATTTCTTGACTGAAGAACAGCAGATGATCGTCGATATCGCCCGCCAGATCACCGATGAGAAGATCATACCGCAGCGGGCCGAACTGGACGAGAAGGAGGAGTTTGCCACCGCCATCCTTGAAGATATGGCCCAGGCGGACCTTTTTGGCCTGTACATCCCGGAAGAGTTCGGCGGATTCGGCGGCAGCTGTTTTGAAATAGTGCTGGCGCTGGAACAGTTCGGCCGGGGCTGTGTTGCGATTGCGACAAGTTTTGCGGCCAGCGCCCTGGGGGCCTACCCCATTCTGCTGTCCGGCAGCCAGGAAATGAAGCAGAAGTACATGCCGGATGTTGCCAGCGGCAAAAAAAGGGCCGCATTTGCCCTTACCGAGGCAAATGCAGGCAGCGATGCCTCCGGTATCCAGACAACCGCCGTCGAGGACGGCGACGAATGGATCCTGAACGGCACAAAGCAGTGGATAACAAATGCCGGCGAGGCCCAGATCTACTCGGTTGTTGCCATGACCGACAGGAGTAAAGGGGCGAGGGGCGCCTCCATGTTTGTCGTGGAGGATACGGACCCGGGGTTTTTCTGCGGCCCGAAGGAGAAAAAAATGGGCATCCGGGCCTCCGCCACCTGTGAACTGATCTTCAAGGATTGCCGGATCCCGAAGGACCGGCTGATCGGCCGCCAGGGCATGGGATTTATTACGGTTATGAAAACTCTTGACCTGTCCCGCCCCGGCATCGCCATTCTCGGCGTCGGCCTGGGGCAGGCTGCCCTGGACGAGGCAGTCACCTATGCCAAGCAGCGCGTCCAGTTCGGCAAGCCCATTATCTCATTCCAGGCTATCCAGCACATGCTGG
>JAFDCC010000029.1 GCA_019312985.1 Deltaproteobacteria bacterium | reverse complement strand
TGGACCACCTGGGATATCTTTTCTCCTTCTCCCATCAGCCTGTTGAGAAGATCGTCGGACTGTCGGCTTGAGGTGCCGCTTGCCTTCATCTCGTCACTCAGTATCTGGGTGTAGTTGATCAGTCCGTTGGTCAGATTGTTCAATTCATTGGTGACTCCGACGGAAATTTCCCCCATCGCCGCCAGCCTCGATGCCCGCATGGTTTCACGGCGCTGTTTTTTCTGTTCCGAGATATCTCTCGCGACCAGCAGGAAGATCTGCTCTGCGCTGGAAACGCTTTCCAGGGGAGAGATGTGAACCATGTACTCGGTGCCTCCCAAGGTGAGTTCGTATGATAAACTATCCGGGCTGCCGGCCCCGACAGGCGGGAGCTGGAGAGGCGGGGAAGCGTTTGCCTGGAAAACTTCCGCCGCCCCCTTGCCGATGAGTGAATCGGGGCCGCATTTCAGTTTTTCAGCGACAGAGGGGGCGGCCTCGAGAATTTTCCCGGCCGCGTCAAGAACCAGGACCAGGTCATTAAACAGGGAAAATGTTTTGTTCTGAGCGGCCTGGAGGCGTGCCAGCGTCCTGCCCGTTTCCCTGGCGTCAAGGGCTGATACGGCAAAACCGATATCCCGGCTCATCGTTCCAAGAAGTCCGATTTCCCCTGCGGAAAAACTGTCCGGCGAGATCGAACAGATGGTCATCACCCCCAGGACCTGGCCGTCGTGGACGAAGGGAAGGGCGATACAGTCTGTCCCCGCTGCCAGGGGGGTGTTTTTAAAGGGGCCGCTGTTCAGCCCCTTCAGGATGTCCCGGTAAATTACCGGTTCCTTCTGCCGGGCCGCCCTGGCTGCAATATTGTACGTTTCCTCTCCCTCCCTGCCGGCGGCGAGCAGGGCCGTAATGCACTCATCCTGTTCCCGGCGGCTCATTGTCGTTGAGCCGTCCATGGTGACCGGCGCGAGGAAATTATCTTTCCCTGGGATGCTGATCCAGGCCAGGGCATAGTCGGTGTTGGTCAAAACATTGCGGCATGCCTTGCTGAAGATTTCATCCCTTGTCCGGGCCTGCCACACGGACTGGCTTACCTTGTCAGCCGTCTCCAGAACCCGGTCATGCCGGGCCAGTTCCCCCGCATTTCTGCGGTGGACAGCGAGCAGGTGCTGGAACGCCCGGGCCAGTGAACCTACTTCGCCGCGCCATTTCTTTGCGGCCAGGGCCGCACGTTTACCAGCAACAGCCTCCTGCGCCTGACGGGCAAGGTCGATGAGCGGTATGGCAAACCTTGCGTGCCAGAAAAGCAGGAGGGAGACGATTATACAGAGAATGATGGCAAGAACGCCAATGACAAAACTTTGAAACCCGACAAGCTTTCTCTTGACATGGTCGGCAATCACCCGGTCGAACAGCAGCAGCCGTTCGCTCAGGATGCGGACCTCCATGTTCAGCTGGCGTATTTTTGCCTGGGAATGGTCACCGGAAGCAATACTCCTGAGAAGGATGATGATGCCCGCAAAGTCTACCTGGCCGGCAAATGATATCCTGTGCTCGTCGGGGATAACCGGCTGCTGCAGGACCTGCGAGATATTGACACTTAAATTCTCAATTTCGCTCGTGATGCTGCTGAGCTGGGAGGTCCGGTTCTCAAGAAGCGATTCGGTTATATGCTCCCTGATGGTGGCAAACTGAAAGATGATCTTTTCATTCTGCTGGATGATTTGCCTGTAGTCCTTGTGGGCCCTGTATTGCCATGAACCAAGCAACAGGAGAAAACCAAGTATCAATGCAATGAAGGCTGCTGCAGTATAGCTGGTTGTTCTCAATGAAAGGATCATTTCAGTCACCCCGGGTAAAACTAATTTCAGGCAAAAGCGGCTGGCAGAAAAAAACGAAAGGGTACTGGTCGACTTTCCGGATCAGTGAGCCATGGCGAACAGGCCCGCGGCCGACAGCAGAACCGTGGGCCTGTTCAACAGGGAGAACGTTTTTACGCAACTGGGCTGTCTTCATCTTTTTTCCACGCATAGAGGATAGGCAGGCGATACAGAATGAACCTGTAAGTCACGATGTAAAGCGCGTAAACGGTGATGCAGATGACCACCTCACGCCAGTGCGGTATTTCCTGGTAAAGTTTCCAGTTAAAGGTGATGAGAGCCGTGTTGAGACGGTTCAGGGCAATGCCGAGAACCGCCAGCAGGGCGGCAAAACGGGCAAGGTTCGCCATCCTGTTCCGGATGGAAACGGTAAAGAGGATCATGGGCAGGATAACACCGACAACCATTTCCACCATGAACCACTGGCCCCAGCCGCTGGCCAGGTATCCCCAGTCGCCGTCGTGGGCGATGGCAATGACCTTGATGACAAGGTAGGTGATGAGGGCAAGGGTGGCGCCCTTTGCCAGGCCGAGGGTGAGACGGTCGAGACTATCCAGAAAACTGCGGTCACAGCGCCAGGCCATGGTCTTCTTGCAGATCGTGCTGACGACGATAAGCATGGAGAGGCCGGCAAAGATAGACGAACAGAAGAAGTGGAACCACTGAAACGGTGCAGAGTACCACAGGGGATGGACCTTGCCGGGCGCATAGGTGAACAGGGCGCCCAGGGCACCCTGGTGGAGGGTGGAAAGGATTATGCCGGCAATGGTCAGGCCCAGGATGATGCTCTTGACGAAGGTTTTCAGTTTGGGCATGCCGGCCCATTCGGCAAAGGCCGGCACCAGTTCGGCGACCTGGACCGATAGGTAGGTCGCAACGTGCCAGGCCACGAGAAACAGGACAGCGGCCGGTCCGAGAGAAACAAACATCGGGTAGATCAGGCGCCAGGGCTGCCCGAGATCGACCTGCAGAAAAATTACGGCAAAGAGGTAGCCCAGGAGGCCGTTAAGCAGGGCGAGCCGTTCAATGGGCTTGAAGTCATGGCGGCCGAAGACCTCAACGGTCGTGCCCAGCATGAAGCCCGAGGCGGAGAGGGGTACCATGGTAAAGAGCCCCCAGCCCAGGAAAAGCCCCCAGGGATAATCATAGGAACTGTGGGTCACATAGCCGAGGCCGAAAACAAACCGGGAAAGCGTGACATAACCGCCAAAGGTGAAGATGACGGCGAATACCCAGTTCAGTGGATTGCGGAATGCCTGGGCCAGATACTCGCTCAAACTCAGTCCCAGAAGAATTTTTTCCTTGATGGAAAACCTTTTACGGCTTTCATTATAGTGTCTGGCAACAGGAACCTTCCCATTAGCAATAAGTGTTTTCATTCTCTCTGTACCTCCTTTTATATCGCCGTTTTTTCTTCTTTTTTCTGGGCATCCTTGCGTGTTGCCAGGAGGTGGAATCCGGCAAAGAGGGCGGGCCAGATCGTCAGCACCATGGGAACAATGGTGAGGAATTCCTTGACATAGGAGAGAATCGGCTGGTTGCCGAGCCCTGTATCAAAACCCACCTGGTCAAAGGAGGCGCTCGAGAGATACATCCAGGCAGTGCCGCCGACCTCCTTTTCGCCATAGATATGATCCTCGTATAGATCGGGATTGTTGCGGATTCTCTCGTGCCCCAACTTGATCAGATCCTGGCGTTTGCCGAATGTGAGGACCTGGCGCGGGCACGCCTCAACGCAGGCAGGCGGCCGGCCGAACTTCAGCCGGGTGTCGTAGCAGAATATACACTTCTTGATAACCGGATTGAGGACGCTTGAGTAGCTGTAGGCCGGGATATAAAAGGGGCAGGCGACCATGCAGGTCCGGCAGCCGACACAGACAGTGGGGTCGTAGATGACCGCCCCCTCGGGGGTCTTTGTGTAGGCATTGACAAAGCACGAGGTCAGGCAGGCCGGTTCGTTGCAGTGATTGCACTGTATCTTGCGGAAGAGCGGGTGGTCCTGTTCCGGGATATCGTACCGGTTGACCACGGTGTAGGCTCCTTCGCTGGTCCGCCGGTTACGGTCGAGAACTGACATGTCGTCAAAGG
>JAFDCC010000028.1 GCA_019312985.1 Deltaproteobacteria bacterium | reverse complement strand
GTCGGTCATCGGCATGTAAACAAGATTGCGGCAGGGTAAGGTGATATTGCAGGTAAGGCGCGCCCCTTTGGTGCCGAGCGGCTCCTTGCATATCTGCACCATGACCTCCTGCCCCTCTTTCAGCAGGTCTTCAATATGCACCTGCGGCGTGACTTTTTCCTGGGCAGCTTCAATGGCGTCCTCGCAGCAGCTCTGGCAGTCATTATTCATCGCGCTGTCCTCAAAATGCCTGTTGTCGTTTCTGACATCGTCGACATAAAGAAAACCGGTACGCTCCAGGCCGAGATCGACAAAAGCAGCCTGCATCCCCGGCAGAACACGAACCACCCGGCCCTGGTAGATATTGCCCACCATGCCTTTTTCCACGGGCCTTTCCTGGTAGAATTCTACCAGGTTGCCATGTTCAACAAGGGCGATACGAATTTCATAAGGGGTTGCATTTATGAGAAGATAATTATACATGGTCCTTTGACATATTCTTGAAGTTTGTTTGTAAGGTTTGCAGGGGTTTTCAATTGCCGATAGGCTGTTCATCTGTACATCCTGTCCCACATAAACAGATTCAGGCGGTGCATGTCAAATTTTTCATTGTTTTCAGGATGTTCAGATAGAGAGGTTATACAGGCTAACCGCAAAATTAAAAATGGAAAAATTTGTAAGCGTCATCATCCCGACTTACAACCGGGAGCGGTTTCTTCAGAAGGCTATCGATTCAGTCCTGGGCCAGACATACCGGCACTTTGAGCTCATCGTAGTTGATGACGGCTCTGCCGACAACACGGAAAGGCTGGTGAAAAACTGCAGCCGTGATATTGTCTATATCAGGCAGGATAATAAAGGACCTGCCGCCGCCCGCAACAGCGGTGTTGCGGCGGCACGCCACGAGCTTGTCGCATTCCTGGACTCGGACGACCGCTTCGCGCCGGATAAGCTGGCGTTGCAGGTCAGCGCCATGGAGCAGCACCCGGGCTGCCTTGTTTCCCATACAGGGGAAACCTGGTACCGAAGGGGGCGGCTGCTGAACCAGAAGAACCGGCACAGAAAGAACGGCGGCGATATTTTTAAGCAGAGCCTGGAATTGTGTGGTGTCGGCATGTCCACTGTGCTGCTGCACAAAAAGATATTTATACTTTACGGCCCATTTGACGAGGAGTATCCCTGCTGCGAGGACTATGAGCTGTGGTTGCGGGTTAGTGCCGGGCAGCAGTTTCTCCTTGTTGACCGGCCGCTGACCCTGAAGGACGGCGGCAGGGATGACCAGCTTTCGACGATTTACCGGGTCGGCATGGACAAGTACCGCATCAAGGCAATTATGAAAATACTGGCATCAGGTGTGCTGACCGGAAAACAGGTAGAGGCTGCCCTTGAAGAACTCCGGCGCAAGTGCATTATATACGGCAGCGGCTGCATCAAGCACGGCAGGACTGAAGAGGGGGCCTCGTACCTTGCCCTGCCGGAAGAGGCAGCGAACCGGTTCAGGGGGCCATGACACAAAGCAACCAGGAAAAGCTATCGGATCCAGCCCGCTTCATCACAAGGATATATGTGGAGCAGGATGCGGCTGACCATCCCGTAACGAAGGAAATTCTCGCACGGGCTCCGGGTATCCCGGTGGAATTACTGGCCGATGGCAAAGCAGCCATGCCTGACCTCGGTTTTTACCCGAAGAGTTTAAGCGAGGGCAAGCGTCACCTGCTGCTTGCCAGAAACCACGGCAGGTTTTTCAAACCGTGCCCCGGCACCAGGGAATACATCTGCTGCGATTACCAGGTGCTCAATATCGGCATGAACTGCCCCATGGACTGCGTCTACTGTATTCTGCAGGCGTACCTCAACAATCCCTACCTCTCCTTTTTTGTTAATACCGAGGACCTGCTGGCCGAGCTCTCTGCAGCGTTTGCCCGGGAACCGGAACGGTTCTGGCGCATCGGCACCGGCGAGTTCACCGACAGCCTGGCCCTTGACCGGCTGACTGGGCTGAGCCGGTTGCTGGTTGAATTCATGCGCGACAAGGGAGCGGCGGTGCTGGAACTCAAGACAAAGAGCGCGGTTATTGAAAACCTCAGGGGCCTGGACCATGGCAACAGGACCATTGTGGCCTGGTCGCTGAACAGTCCCGCCGTAATGGCAAGGGAAGAGATCAGGACCGCCTCTCTCGAGCAGCGGCTGGAAGCCGCCGCCCGCTGTGCATCGTGGGGCTACAGGCTTGCCTTTCACTTTGACCCAGTGATTTACCATGAAGGATGGGAGCAGGGCTACTCGGAGACGATTGCCAGGCTTTTTGCCACTGTTCCCCGGGAAAGTATCGCCTGGATAAGCATGGGGTGTCTCCGCTACCTGCCTCCTTTAAAAAATATAGCGCTGCAGCGGTTTCCCGGCTCCCGCTTTTTTCATGAGGAATTCATCGAGGGATTTGACGGCAAGGCCAGGTATTTCAGGACGCTGCGGGTTGAGATGTACAGGCACCTGTTTCTGCAGCTTCAGCGTTATGCGGCGCCGCAGACCTGCATCTATCTCTGCATGGAAAACAACGACATCTGGCGCGATGTTTTCGGCTTTACCCCGGATGAAAGGGGAGGTCTTGCCGCCATGCTGGACAGGGCGGTCGGCAGAGCGGCCTGATTCCACCGGCCCGGCGTTACCTGAACCGGAAAGAAAGCAGTAATTTTTTACCAGGATTCT
>JAFDCC010000027.1 GCA_019312985.1 Deltaproteobacteria bacterium | reverse complement strand
CCTTTGCCCTGTTTTTCATCTTTTTGATCTGGGCCTATTTCTCCAACATCGAGCAGGTCACCCGCGGCGAGGGCAAGGTTATCCCGTCGTCCCAGATCCAGATCGTCCAGAACCTCGAGGGCGGCATCCTCTCCGAAATCCTGGTTGATGTCGGCGAACTGGTCAAAAAGGACCAGATGCTGCTGCGCATCGATGAAACGCGCTTTTCCTCCTCCTTCCAGCAGAACCGCTCCAAGTACCTGTCGTTCAAGGCCAGGGCGGCCCGGCTCCTCTCCGAGGCCAACGGCACCGATTACAAGGTGCCGCAGGAGGTGGTTGACGAAAAACCCGAGATCGGGGTTCGCGAGCAGGAGCTTTTCGAGTCCAGGCGGCGGGAGTTCCAATCAAGTATGGACATCCTCCAGGAGCAGATAAGCCAGCGGCAGCATGAACACCGGGAGTTGACCACGAAGCTGGAGGAGCTGACCCGGACTAATAAGCTCCTGCAGAAGGAACTCGAACTTACCAGGCCACTGGTGGCTCAGGGCGCGGTCTCGGAAGTGGAGGTGCTCCATCTCGAGCGGCAGGCGAGCCAGATGCAGGGCGAGATCGAAACCATCAAGCAGACCATCCCCAAGGCGCAGTCGCGGCTGCAGGAGGCCCAACTGGGGCTCCGGGAAAACAAGCTCGCCTTTTTCAACAAGGCCAAGACGGAGCTGAACCAGATCCTGGCCGAGCTGGAAGAGGTATCCGCCTCGGCCATCGCCCTGGAGGACCGGCTGCGACGGACCAATGTCCGTTCGCCGGTGACCGGCACAATCAACCGGCTCCTGGTCAACACTGTCGGCGGCGTTATCCAGCCCGGCATGGATCTTGTGGAGATTGTCCCGCTCGAGGACACCCTTGTGGTCGAGGCCAGGATAAAACCGGCTGACATTGCGTTTCTGCGGCCGGACCAGGAGGCCAAGGTCAAGTTCACCGCCTATGACTTCACCATCTACGGCGGCCTGGATGCCAGGCTCGAGCACATCAGTGCCGACAGTATCACCGACGAGCAGGGCAACAGCTACTACCTGGTCCGCTTGCGGACCGACCGGAACTACCTCGGCCCCGAAACTAACCCGCTGCCGATCATCCCCGGGATGGTCGCCTCGGTTGACATCCTGACGGGAAAAAAGACAATCCTTGCCTACCTTTTGAAACCAGTGTTGCGGGCCAAGTACATGGCCCTGCGGGAGCAGTAGACCATGGCAATCCTCTTGTGCTGTGCAGATGATTCGATCCTGAACCGGTGGAAGGACCTCCTGGGTGACGGGTATGATTTCGAGGAGGCGCTGACGCTGAGCGAACTGCAGGACCGCTGTGCCGAGACATCATTTAAACTTATCCTGCTGCACCGTTCCATGGTCGATGCGGAGAGTTTTACCGCAATCCGGCGCATCACACCCCAGAGCAGGTTCTTCCTCCTTTCCGACCAGCCACACGAGGAAGAGGGGCTGGCCTTTCTGAAGCTCGGCATTGTCGGCTATGCCAATACCTATATCTCGGCCGAGCGGATCACCGAGGCGGTGCGGGTCATCACCAGCGGCGCCGTCTGGCTGGGACAGAAGGTCATGCAGCGGCTGATCCTCGAATCCTACGCCCGGGCAAAGCAGCAGGCGGTTGCCGATTCCGAGGTGAAGCTGGCAACCCTGACCCAGCGGGAGCGTGAAATCGCCAACCTCATCGCCCAGGGCCAGTCCAACCTGGAGATAGCCGCCAACCTCGACATCACGGAGCGGACGGTAAAGGCACACTTAAGTTCCATCTACGAAAAGACCGGCACAGGCAGCCGCCTGAACCTGGCCCTGATGGTGAACCGGGGGTGAGGGAGGGAGGTTTCAGGGAATAAAGAATTAAGAGTTACAATATAAAAGCGCGTTTTCCAGGTTTCGGAAAACGCGCTTTCTTTTTGTCTGTTTTTAACTGCCCTTAAAAAAGGCAGTTGAGTTGTTCTTTATTTGCTTGGGCTACACTTCCGTGCCGTCGTCAATGTTGATTTGTCCCAGCAGGGAATCAAGCTCATCTCCTGTGGTAAGATCAGTGTCGTAATCTATATTGTCGAAAGAGACGCTTCCCTTCTCAATGTCGCTGCTGTCGAAGACAGACAGTTTTACGGAGTTGTCATCGAGGTTTTTGCTGACCGCAAGATAGTCTCCAGCACCAGTGTCTATGACTCCGCTGATATCTACAACATCACCATCCGCAAGACTGTAGTCGGTAATGGTGTCGTTGCCTTCTGCAACCTTGAAGGTGTCTAATCCGGAGCCGCCGTCCAGGGTGTCGTCACCGGAGCCGACGAAGAGCGCATCGTTATCGGCGCCGCCGTCAAGGGTATCGCTGCCGATCCCGCCCGAAAGAACATCATCACCGGCAAGACCGTTGAGAGTATCATTACCGTCAGCACCGAGAATGTTATTGGCCTCAGCATCACCATCATGGGTATCACCATCTGGCGTTCCAGTCCATGTATTTGCATCAGGATACAGGGTGAGGTTGACATCCCCAGAAACGGTATCACCGTCACCATCAGTG
>JAFDCC010000026.1 GCA_019312985.1 Deltaproteobacteria bacterium | reverse complement strand
TTCCTGTGACCCCCGGAGAACATACGCAATGGAACTTTATTTTCTCGGCACTGGCGAGGCTTGCGACGCCGCACAGCCCAACACCTCCATCCTGGTGAAAACCGCGACCACGGAAACCGTTGGCCGGATTCTTCTTGACTGCGGCTTCAGCGTTCCCCACGTTTATTTCTTCCTTGAGCCCGACCCGGACGAACTCGAATTCCTGTGGATTTCTCATTTTCACGGCGACCACTTTCTCGGCATCCCGCTGCTGCTTCTCCGCCTCTGGGAGATGGGGCGGCGGCGGCCTCTCTCTATCCTCGGCCCCCCGGAGCTCCGGGCGCATGTGGAAGAGGCCGCCGGGCTGGGCTACCCGAACCTGCTGCCCCGCCTCGGCTTCCCCCTGCTGTTTCACGAGCTGCAGCCGGGGGAGAGGAGGCAGCTTAACGGCACTGCCTGGCAGGGAGCCTATACTGAGCACTCGGAGCCCTGCCTCTCCTTACGGCTGGAGCATGAAGGCCGGTCCCTGTTCTACAGTGGTGACGGGCGCCCGACGGAGCAGACGCTTGCCCTGGCAGAAGGAAGCGATATCGTCATCCACGAGGCTTACGGATTCGAAGATACAACGCCCGGGCACGGCTCCGTCAAAAGCTGCTTAGACTTTGCCCGCAAAGCAGGGATTTCGCGCCTGGCCCTGGTCCATATGCATCACAGTATCCGCTTGCAGGTTCCGGCATATGTCAAAAAACTGCACGATACATATCGCGGCATCACCGTTCTCCTGCCTGAAAAAGGAAGCAGCATAAGGCTCTGAACATCCCTGCCGTACGACTGCTTTTTTCCTTGGGACATGCTGCGTGGCCTGGACAAGTTCAACTCTTTTGGCCCTTGACACCCGAGACCGTTCTTCATTAAGCTGTTTTGCGATACGGCTGACCCAAAGCCGGTTCAGCCTATCACCGTGACCATGTTCCCCGCTGACCGTTCACCCTTATCAGGAGACCTGTAATGCGCTGCCGAATTATTCCCTCTGTCCTGCTGCTGCTCACATTCTGCCTCCCGGCGGTGCCTGCGTTCGCGGATACGCGCTACGTCGTCGATGAACTGATAATCACCATGCGGCTGGGAAAAGGCACTGGTTACAAGATCCTGAAAAGCCTGAAAACCGGCACGGCCGTCGAGGTGCTCGAGGATGACGACAAATCCTACCTCAAGGTCAGGACGGCGGACGGGGTGGAGGGGTATGTCCTGCGGCAGTATATCAGCAAAAAGCCCCCGAAGACAAAGCGAATAGAAGAGCTCGAGGCACTGAACCGCTCCCAGCAGAAGCAGATAAACTCCCTGGAAACTGCCAGAAACGCCCTTGCAGAAAAGCTTGAAACCATTGAGGAAGAATACGGCGGGAAATTTGCCGGGATTAGCAGCAGGGCTGCCGGTCTGGAGCAGGAACTCGAGCAGGCAGTCAGCCGGGAGCGGCTGCTGGACGAAAGGTATACAACCCTGGAAACCCAATCAAAAAATGTCGTCGCCATTGCCGCCGACCGGGACGATCTCCAGCAGCGCAATATAAAGCTGGAAACGGAGGTCATGGAACTGCGGCAAAAAAGTGAAAAGCTGGCTGACACAAGGATGATCAAGTGGTTTCTGGCGGGCGGCGGGGTTTTCCTTTTCGGCTGGATTGCTGGCAAAATCTCCCGGAAAAAAAGAAGCCGCTTCTAAATCGCTGCTCTCTTCAGCGCAGCCGGCATAATGGCCCCGTGATCCAGGGGTACGATCAGAGCGTCATCCCCTGCCGTGATTTTGCCACAATTCCCGGAAGGACCCGGCACAGGACGTCCACCTCCTCGGCGGTATTGAAGCGGCTCAAGCTGATCCGCAGGGTTCCGTGGATGTGGGTTTCGGGAACCGCCATGGCCCGCAGGACGTGGGATGGGTCGAGGTCGCCGCTATGGCAGGCCGAATGGGCCGAAACGGCGATGTTTCTTTCATCGAGCTCCTGCACCATGGCACCGGAGGCACAGTTTTCAAAGCTGACGTTCAGGGTATTGGGCAGCCGCGGCTGGGAAGCGCCGTTGACAATTACACCGTCAATATCCGCCAGGATCCTTTCCTGCAGCATGTCGCGCAGGCCCGGGAGGTTGGTCTCTCCGGCATTCATAACGCGTGCCGCCACCTCGCAGGCTTTGCCGAAACCCGCCGTCCCGGCAACATTTTCGGTGCCGGCCCGGCGGGCCATTTCCTGGCCTGCCCCCATGATAAGGGGGGTCAAGGGCGCTGTCCGCCTGACATAAAGGGCGCCCATGCCCTTCGGGCCATGGAGCTTGTGCGCTCCCAGGGCAAGATAATCAACCGGCAGCACCTCCAGGTCAAGGGGGCTCTTGCCTGCCAGCTGCACCGCATCACTGTGAAAAAGCACCCCCCTCTCTCTGCAGATCTCCCCTATTTCGGCCAGGGGCCAGACAACCCCGCTTTCATTGTTGGCGCCCATGAGAGAGACCAGGGCGGTATCGGGCCGCAAGGCCGCGTCAAGCTGTGCCAGGTCGAGACCGCCGTCCCTGTCCACGGGCAGCAGCTCAACGCTGTAGCCAAAACGCTGCTGCAGAAATTCCAGTGGTTTTAATACCGATGGATGTTCAACTACCGACGAGACGATATGCTTTTTTGCCGGGACGGCAAAAACGGCGCTCCAGATTGCCGTGTTGTTTGACTCTGTGCCGCCGCTGGTAAAAAGTATCCTTTCCGGGGAGCAGTTGAGCAGGCCGGCGACCTGCTGCCGGCCAACCGCAAGCGCAGCAAGGGCCTCTTCACCGAAACGGTGGCCGCTGGAAGGGTTGCCGAAACGCTCGTTGAGATAGGGAGCCATTGCCTGACGGACTTCTGGATCAAGGGGGGTTGTCGCGTTATTGTCAAAGTAGATTCTTTTCATGCTCTGCCTGCTCTTTCGAATGCTTCGCGATCCATGCCGCTTCGAACCGGTTGCCAGCCTCATTGACGGGATACCTTCCCTGCCGGGGACGGTAAGTCAACGACCTAAATCGCCAGCATCCTGTCCAGGGCAATCCGGGCCAGTTTCGCTGTTCCGGGGTCAACGGTCACCTGGTTTTTCACCTCCCCCTCCACCAGGTTGTCGAGGACCCAGAGAAGGTACTTGGGCTTTATCCTGTACATCGTTGAACAGAGACACTGAAAGGGTGAAAGCGAATGTATCTCCTTGTCAGGATTTTGGCGGGCCAGTCTCTTGACAAGGTTGATCTCGGTGCCGATGGCCCACCTGGAGCCGGCCGGGGAGTCCGTCACCGCCCGGATGATGTTTTCCGTCGAGCCGTAGCGATCCGCGCCAGCAACCACCTCGTGCCTGCATTCCGGGTGCACGATGATTTTGACCGCAGGGTCCTTTTCGCGCCACATCCGGACATGCGCAGCACTGAACTGCATGTGCACGGTGCAGTAGCCGTTCCACAGAATAACCTTTGCCCGCCTTATTGTTTCCCCGGAGTTGCCGCCCAGGTGTTCCCCGCGTTTCCAGAGCACAATCTCCTCGGGTTTGATCCCGAGGGCCACGGCCGAGTTGCGCCCGAGATGCTCATCCGGAAAAAAGAAGACCTTTTCTCCTCGCTCAAGGGCCCAGGTCAATACCCGCTCGGCATTGGAGGAGGTGCAGACGGAACCGTTCCTCTCCCCGACAAAGGCTTTTATGGCAGCGGATGAATTGACATAGGTCACGGGAATTATGCGGCTGGCATCACTGACCTGGCCCAGCTCTTTCCAGGCCCAGGAGACTTCTTCCACCTGGGCCATGTCGGCCATGGGGCAGCCGGCCCGCAGGTCCGGCAGAATGACGGCCTGGCTGTCGCCGGTCAGAATATCGGCCGACTCGGCCATGAAGTGGACACCGCAGAAGACGATGTAGGGCTTGTCGGTACAGGCGGCCGCATGTTTTGCCAGTTTCAGGGAGTCACCGGTCATGTCGGCAAACCGGTACACCGCTTCCTGCTGGTAGTGGTGGCAGAGGACCAAAAGCTTATTGCCCAGCTCTTTTTTCCGGGCCCCGATCCGCTCGGCCAGGACCTCCCCGGGCTGCTGGTACGCATCCGATCCTATATCAACCTGGTGTAAGCCCATCCGTTTATCCGGTTACTTTTTTCTGCGGCTATCTGCTTTCTTGCAATTCAGTTTCCCGGTGGGGATGCTACTTGGCCAAACGCACCCAGGCGGCACAGGGGCCCTTGTCGCCCTCGGCTTCGCCGAACTTGACACCGTCCCCCTCTGACAACTGATTCATGGCGACATCCTTTAAGGCATTTTCGTGGAAATAGATCTC
>JAFDCC010000025.1 GCA_019312985.1 Deltaproteobacteria bacterium | reverse complement strand
TGTGAAGCAGAATCAGCCAGCCTTCTTTTTTCCCTTACAACGCCGCTTGTCGTAGCGCTCCTGCTCGCTGTAAATGCAGCCGCAGTATGACTGGCGGTAAAGGTCCATTTCTTTTGACAGGTCAATGCCCTCCTGCCAACCGGTCCGGAAATCATGGTAATAGAAGGGGATGTTGTACTCGGCACCAAGCTCTTCGGCCCGGCGCCGGATCAGCTCGTGGTTCTGGTAGCGGCTGTAGAGCAGGGTGGTGCTGAAGGCGTCGGCCCCTGTTTTTTTTGTTTGTTCTGCGGCAGCGCGCAGCCGCATCTCGTAGCAGAGGCGGCAGCGCATGTCCTCGTTGAAGACCACGGCGCGCAGGTAGTCGCGCAGGCCGTACTCCCTGTGGTAATCGACATCGAGGCCGACGGCGGCGGCAAGTTTCTCCACTGCGGTGAGCCGTTTGCGAAACTCCAGAAACGGGTGGATGTTGGGGTTGTAGAAAAAGCCGCGCACGAAAACCCCCTCCCGTTGCAGGAGGGAAAGAGGGTAGGCGGCACAGGGGCCGCAGCAGACATGTAAGAGGAGCTTCATCTCTTCTCTACCATGAACAATTGGCCGCGGCGCCGGGGTTCAGCAGCGGCTGCATCAGTCATAGAGCAGGGCAAACCGCTCCCAGAAGTCCGGAAAGGACTTGGCGACACACTCCTCTCCCAGAATCCTGACACCGGGCACCGCCAGGCCGGCCACCGCAAAGCTCATGGCAATGCGGTGATCGTTGTAGGTGTTTATGTCGGCGCCGTGCAGCGGCGAGTCTTCATCCCTGCCCTCGATCACCAGGCTGTCCTCCAGCTCCTGAACCCTGGCCCCCATTTTGGCAAGTTCAACGGCCATGACGTGGAGCCGGTCGCACTCCTTGATGCGCAGGTGGGCGATATTTCTGATAACGGTCCTGCCCCGGGCCTGAGACGCCACGACCGCAAGGGTCGGCACCACATCGGGCATGTCGGCCATGTCAATGGTAATGCCCTTCAGCTCCGCGGGGCCGCTTACCGTGAGGCCGTCGCCTGTTTTATTAACCTGGCAGCCCATCCGCGCCAGAAGGGCGACAAAAGCGGCATCTCCCTGCATGGAGGGGACCGGGACATTGGGTACGGTGACCTCGCCGCCGGTTACCGCGGCGGCGGCATAGAAATAGGAGGCATTGGAGGCGTCGCCCTCGATGGCATACTCCCGGGCCCGGTAGCTCCCCCGGGGAATCCTGAAGCTGTTCAGCGTTTCGCTGGCCTCCACCGTGATACCGAAGGACTCCATTACCGCCAGGGTCATGATGACATAGGGCAGGGAGAGGATCTCCCCCTCAACGTCAAGCTCCGCCTCCTTTCGGGCATAGGGTCCGACCAGCAGCAGCGACGAAAGGTACTGGCTGCTTTTACCGGGAGGCAGGACAGTTTTGCCGCCCGCCAGACCGTTGGCCCTTATTTCCAGGGGCGGACAGCCGTTGTTGTTGCTGCTGGCGATGTCGACCCCCCAGCCCTGCAGGGCCTGCATCAGCGGCAGGATGGGCCTTTCAGCCATCCTCTCGTCGCCGCTGATCCGGAAGGTTCCCGAGCCCAGGGCGGCAACAGAGGTGAGAAAGCGCGTCGCGGTGCCGTTGTTGCCCAGGTATATCTCCTGCGACGGGGTGGTGACCCGGCCGCCGTTGCCGCTGACCAGCCACCGGTCGGCTTTTTTTTCTATGACAGCCCCCATCTGCTCGAGGGCGGCGGAGGTATATTCCGTGTCCTCGCTGTCGAGGGGGCCGAGCAGGGTGCTCTCTCCCTCTGCGAGGGCGGCCACGATCAGGGCCCGCTGCGTGATGCTCTTGGAGCCCGGAACCGCTACTTCGGCCTTGATCCCTGCGGCCGGCTTGATCTCTTTCATTGCTTTCTTCCCGTTCGGAAATTACCCGTCAATAGCCTTCATCAGGGCGGACCGCATTGCCTCTGCCGGTGCCTCCCGGCCGGTCCAGGCCTCAAACTGGGCCATCCCCTGGTAGAGTAGCATGGCAAGGCCGTTGATGACCCTGCAGCCGGCGGTTTTGGCCTCGCGCAAAAGCCTCGTTTCGAGGGGAGAATAGACTATATCCATGACCACCGGAAAATTCCCCAGGCTCTCTGCCGGTACGAGAGTTGCGGCTTCCAGGGGTTTCATGCCCACCGACGTGGCATTGACCAGGGCGTCCGCCTGCACCGTCTCAATTTCCCCAAGGTGGACCCGGTCGCACCCCAGGGCCCGAGCCAGGTTTTGCAGCCGCCCCGCTGTACGGCTGGCAAGGATAACCCGGGCACCCGCCTCCTGCAGGCCAAAGCCGATGGCCCTGGCCGAGCCGCCGGCGCCGAGGAGAAGAACGGTTTTTCCCTTCAGGTCAAGTTCATCCTCCAGGGCCCTGTTTGCGCCGGTCCAGTCGGTATTGAGGCCATGAATCGTCCTGTTCTCCTGAAAGAGCAGGGTGTTCACCGCGCCAATTTTCTCCGCCACCGGATCAATGGAGTCGATATGAGCCAGGACCGTTTCCTTGTGGGGGATGGTGACCGATAGGCCGCGGACGTTCAGGGCCCGGCAGCCTGCCAGGGCCTTTGCCGCATCCGTTGCCGCAAAGGGGACGTACACCTTGTTCAGCCCCAGGGCCGCAAAGCCGCTGTTGTGCATGATGGGGCTGAGGGAATGGGCAACCGGGTTGCCGATTATGCCGTAAATTTCCGTTGCACCGTTTATCTGCATGGTCTTTCTGATCGCTCTTGCAAAAGGGCCGCTATCCCGCTGTCCGTTCGTTAGTCGCTTTTTACTGTTCCTTCAGCTGTGCCAGCATGTCCCGTAAAACAGCCACCGGCATCTGGCCCGGGGCCGACTCGCTGCCGCCCTCCGGGGCGCCATAGGTCATATAGCCGCCGAGGATGACGGTTGCCAGGCGGCTGATTCTGCCGATGGGCCCCATGCAGAAGGCGATGAGCGGAAAACCGCTTTCTGCCGCCGCATCCAGGAGTTGCAGGACCCTGAGGACATCCTTCGGTTCACGGGCGGTGGTGACGATTTTGCCGATGTGCGCTCCGGATTCCGCCTGTTCCTGCAGTATCTCTCCCAGTGTTTCACTAGCCGGGGTCCCTTCAAAGTCATGCCAGGAGATGATGAGCCTGGTGCGCGGGTGCTGTGCCATGCGATCAAGAAGATCGCCCCGCAGTTCCGGGGCGGTTCGAAGCTCCAGGTCAACGAGGTCGCAGTCGTGCTGCACCGCTTCCAGCAGGAGGCCGACCCGCTCCGTTTCTGTCCCTTTAAAGAAGCCCCCTTCCCACTCGGCCCGGTTGGTAAAGAGCAGCGGCCCCTTCAGCCGCTCGACAAAGGGCAGGATTTCGGGACGGGAGAGGGTGTCAAGCCGGATTTCCGTGACGTCGGCAGCCCCCCCGAAGCGCCGGGCGGTTTCGATGGCCCCGGAAACGGTTTCGCCTGCAACGGAAACACAGACTTTGCCCTGGTTATGAGGAGGTGCGCTCAACGGCCTGTCTCCATGAACTTTTTCTCAAAATGGCCCCTGCGGCTGTAAAACAGGGTAAGACAGCCTATTCCATCAGCATGCAGTTGTCAATCAGATCGCTGCCGATGCCCTGGGCCTCGCACGTTGCCCTGAGCTGCTCCAGAAGGTGTTGCACCACCTTCACCTCCTGGCCTGCAAGCAGGAAGCCGGGTACCGGTCGGGCGGCCAGGAGGGACATTCCCTGTTCCCCGCCGCGACAGGCCGCCAGGCTTTGGAGGATGTCGGTCATGGGGCCCCAGAAGCCGCCGTTGCTGCCTGCTCCTTCAATGACCTGGGTAAAAGCCGTGTTGACCGCCAGGTGGATGGGGGCTGTTTCCGCCGCCGCCCCGGCACCACAGGGGATGAGCGACCCGAAACTCCTGCAGCCGAAGGGGCGGGCATCGTAAATTGTGCAGGCATCGTCTGCCAGAAAAATGCAGGGGCTGAAATCCCAGCCGTCCGGGGCATCATCATCGCTGACGTCGCAACGGCCGAGGCAGGCTGCGGCAAACTCGTTCGTCGTCATTGCCGGCCTGCTCTGCGGCGGGCCGGTCCGGGCAAGCAGTGCAAGAAACTGCTCCTCCCTTCCAGCTTTCCTGAGAAAATCGAAGATGACCACACCTTCGAGGCTGGTCATGGTGACACTGCTGGTGCAGCAGGCGCTGCACCCCTTGCGGCACGCCAGGGGGAAACGCTCGGCCCACTCTCCGTAAACGCTGTAGAGCGAGGCCAGAAACGCTTTTCTGCGTTCTGTTTCGCCTCGGGCAGTTCCTCGTGCTTCCATCACTTTCCGGGGCCGGACATTCTCTTTCTCACCTTGTCAGTCACCTCCCGCGGCACGAGCCGCAGCGCCAGGGCAACGATGAACGTCACAATAGCCATGTCGTCCAGCCAGCCCAGGAAAGGGACGGTGTCGCTCAGCAGGTCGACGGGAAGCAGGATGTACAGCAGGCCGGCCCCGAGGATGAGCTTGACAAACCACGGCGTCTGTCTGTCCTTGAAAACAAGAAAGTAATATCTCAGCCTATGGAGAAAATTGCCCAACGCTGTCGCCGCTTAAAGGTGGTTCTGCAGTAAAACAGGGGACGGCCGAATTTCAACGGCGCCGGGCCCTGCCTGTCAGCTCCTGTACCGAGTCGATGCCCCTGGCCGTCAGGTGCTTCCCTATCCCCCGGATAATTTCTTCGGTGGCCCCGGGGTTGATAAAATTCGCCGTGCCGACCTGGATGGCGCAGGCGCCGGCCAGGAGATACTCAATGGCATCCTCCGGGGTCGTGATGCCGCCGATGCCGATGATGGGAAGGGAGACGCTTTCAGCCGCCTGCCAGACCATGCGCAGGCCGATGGGCTTGATTGCCGGCCCGGACAGGCCGCCGAAGACATTGGCCAGCTTCGGCTTTTCCGCCTCAATGTCAATGGCCATGCCCAGCACCGTATTAATCAGGGAAAGGGCGTCGGCGCCCGCCTCTTCCACCGCCCTGGCAATCACTGTTATGTCGGTGACGTTGGGGGAGAGCTTGACAATGACCGGGCGGCTGAAGTGGTCGCGGACCGCCTTTGTTACCGCGTGCGCCATTTCCGGGTCGGTCCCGAAGGCAACGCCGCCGTGTCTGACGTTGGGGCACGAGATGTTGACTTCCAGGGCCGCCACCTTTTCTTCCCCGTCCAGCCGGGCCGCCAGTTCCTGGTAGTCGTCAACGCTGTCCCCGAGGATGTTGACGATAAGCGGCGTCTCGATGCCCTCGAGAAAGGGGATTTTTTCCGCCAGGAATCTCTCCAGGCCCACGTTTTCCAAACCGATGGCGTTCAGCATGCCGGCGGCCGTCTCGGCAATGCGCGGCGGCGGGTTTCCCTGCCGGGGCCGAAGAGAAATTCCCTTGACAATGATGGCACCGAGCCGGTGCAGGTTCACGAGCGAACCGTACTCCTCGCCGTAGCCGAAGGTGCCGGAGGCTGTCATCACCGGATTTTGCAGGTGCAGCGGGCCGATGCTGACCCGCATGTCGGGTTGTTCTATAGCCATGCCACCTCATCCGCATTAAAGACGGGGCCGTCCTTGCAGGCGTGGACGTAGCCGTTCATGTCCCGCCGCAAAACCGCACAGCCGAGGCAGGCGGCCAGACCGCAGGCCATCATCGTTTCCAGCGAGACCTGGCACTCCCACCCCTTTTTCCGGGAAATACCGGCCACGACCCGCAGCATCGGGTAGGGGCCGCAGGCATAGACGGTCCCTTCGCCCGGCGGCAGGGAGGCCATGAGTTCCGTCACCAGCCCCTCCTCGCCGAGGCTGCCGTCTTCCGTCGCAAGCTGCACGTCAATCCCCAGGCTGGCAAAATCCTCTCCCAGGACGTCCAGCTCGGTTCCGGTAGCCGCACCGAGCAGGACCCGGATGGCAGAAGGCTCGACCGTTTTCAGCATTCTCTTGGCAAGAAAGAGCAGCGGCGCGATCCCGATGCCGCCGCCGACGAGATAATGCTGCCCGGGGCGGTCGTGGGCAAAACCCCGCCCCAGGGGCCCGAGCATGTCAAGCTGCTGGCCCGGCTGCATGCCGGCCAGGGCTCGCGTCCCGCGGCCGACGACCTTGAAGAGGATCTGGACCAGGCCACCCTTGGCTACCTGGTGGATGGAAAAGGGCCTGCGCAGGAGAGGGTCGAGCCCCTCGGCGACCCGTACCATGACAAACTGGCCCGGTTTCGAACCGGCGGCGATATCTGCCATGTTCACCGTGAACCGGTAAATGTCGTCTGAAAGTTTTTCGCTGCGGACTATTTCCGCCTGCTGCTGGTAGGCTCGCATCGTTTCCTGCAGGGGTTCAGGGTCTGTCCCGTTTTACGGAAAAACATAAAAGATTTCAAGTCAATCAACAAGTATGCCTTTACGGGCAAGCTCCTCTCGTGGTACCTTCTCTGTGGCTGAGTTCCGGAACGGTTCTGCCCCGTCCGGCGCTCCTCGCAACGAGTTACCTCTTTACCATATTAAGCGAAAAAAACGAATTATTATGAATCCGGCTCTCATAATTGCGCTCGCTTTTCTCCTCGGGGCGGCCGTGGGCAGCTTTCTCAATGTCGTTATCCTGCGGCTGCCGGCCGAGGGCGAATCCATTGTCTTTCCAGCCTCGCGCTGCCCCGTTTGTTGCACCCCCCTGAAGTGGTACGACAATATCCCCATTGCCAGCTTCATCCTCCTCAAGAGGAAGTGTCGCAGTTGCGGGGCGCCGATCTCCTGGCAATACCCCCTGGTGGAACTTGCCATGGCGCTCCTCGGGGCCGGACTGGTGTTCAAGTACGGCCTGTCGCCGGCGCTGCCCGTCTACTTTGTCTTTACCGCAGCCCTTCTGGTCGTCATCGTTGTTGACTTCCATCATAAAATTATCCCCGACAGCATCAGCCTGCCGGGGATCGTCGTCGGTTTTGCCTGCTCCTTTGTCAACCCGGTTGTTTCCTGGCAGCAGTCGGGCATCGGCCTGCTTGTCGGCGGCGGGGTCCTCTATGCCGTGGCGGCAGGCTATTACCTTGTTACCCGGCGGGAAGGGATGGGGGGCGGCGACATCAAGCTTCTGGCCATGATCGGCGCCTTTCTGGGGTGGCAGAGCCTGCCCTTTGTTGTTTTCGGCAGCTCTATCCTCGGGGCCCTTGCAGGAATCGGCGCCATGGCCAGGCAGAAAAAAGGCGGCAAAACCATGATCCCCTACGGCCCCTTTCTCTCCGTTGCCGCCCTTCTCTACATGTTTTTCAGGGAATCGATAAATCAGGCCATGGTCCTCTATTTTCTGACGCCGCAATAATACATGGCCCCTGAAAAAGCATTAAGGCCTTGGGGCGCTGCTGTGAAAAGCTCTCAATCTCCCTGCTGCTGTAACATCGAGCGACACTCTTTCCTGAACCTGAAACCACCTGGTGCCGGGGGCTCAACAAAAAACCTCTCCCGGTTCAAGCAGCCATCCTGAGGATGACGCTGAAAGGCGCAGGGGTTTCCACAGATGGTTGCGGTGAGGGGCCTGTTATAAAAATTAAGGGCCAAGCGGAAAAATCAATTTCAGGCAGGTAAAAAGAGCCCCTCCCGGCACTGGACTCAATTAAAAAAAAATCATTAGAGGTCTCACGTCTAATGTTTGCGCTGGGAGGGGCAGACAACAAAGTATGCAACTGAATGATAATTTAACTCCCGACAAAATCAACAAATATATTGAGAGAAAATGGGGCGCCAACTGGCAGCAAATGCCCCTCTTCCGGGGCGGAAGGGGTTTTGGTGGATGTGCCGACTTAGTAACGTGTGGAAACTGCCTGCGGCCCCGTCTTTCTATGGCAGGGCAATATCCGTCTTGAAATTGATTTCCCTCAAGGGGAAACCGCTCTTCAGCGACTGGCCGATCTGCACGCCGAAACGGAAGGCCTCCTCCATCTGCTCGCTCGAGTGGCCGAAGCGGTTGTAACGCTTTCCCAAAAAGCCGGAGCGTTCCGGGTTCCTGCCGGCAATCTTCAGGAAAACCCCTATGGTGCGCCACGGCTCTTTGCTGGGGTGGGTAAAGACGATGGGGCTGCTGGAAAAGAGGGCACCGCACTCGTCCAGTTTTTTCCGCAGGCCCCACCAGTGCATCCGCCAGTAGCCCCGGCACGAGATAAGGGGCAGCACCTCGCGCCCCGCCAGGACATCCCTGCCGTCACGGTCCAGGAAAGAGAGCACCGGACCGCTGGGGTTGTAGGACCAGGTCGGTCCGGCCAGAATAACCAGATCATATTCCCGGCTGCACTTGGGAGAGAGTTCCTTGATGGGGACACGGCGGCGGAAAAAAGTGACAAGCATCATGAGGTAGGTGCGAAAGATGGAGCCAACGGGAAAGCGCAAATGGTTGACCGGTTTCAGCTTCTCGAAAAAAACCTTGATCCCCTGTTCCTTGAGGCCGGCGGCCAACCGGTTGATCAGCACCCCTGTCTGGCCGCTGTAGGAATAGTAAACCAGAAGAACCGTCTGGGGTTGTCCCCCTTGCTCCGGCAGCATTTCTTTCCTTTCTGTCATCGCAGGCCCAACTGTGCCATATTTGAATTAAAAAAGCCCCTGAAATATTCTTTCAGGGGCTTTGGCATAACGGGGGCTGCAATGACACTCAAGACATGCTTCAGGTAACCATCTTCTCCTCTTTCACGGCCAGGGCAATCTTGTAGAGAACCGTCAGGATAAAAAAGCCGGTGGCCCAGACGCCGAGGGTAATCATGATCTCCTGGAATGACGGGTGGTAGGCAGTGATCTCTTCGAGCGGGTTCGGGACGAAACCACCGATGACCAGGCCGATGCCCTTGTCGATCCAGAGAGAGATAAAAAGCAGGATGCAGGCGATGGCGAGGGTGTCCTCCCTTTTCCTCGTTGCCGGCACGAGCAGCATGACGATGGCGATGATGCCGAAGACAGTTGATACGCGCATCCATGGGACAAGCTGTCCCTGGCCGTTCAGGCCGAAGAACAGGTAGTCAAGGGTGTGCATGTGGCCGGGAATGTTGCTGTAGTAGGCGGTGAAGAACTCGAGCAGGACGAAGAAGATATTGATCAGGGCGGCGTAGGCGACGATGGTGACCAGTTTCTGGATCGCCTCCTGGCCGGCGTCAAACTTCGTGACCCGCTTGATGATGAGGCAGAGGAGGATCAGAAGGGCCGGGCCGCCGGCAAAAGCTGAGGCGAGAAAGCGGGGGGCCAGGATGGCGGTCAGCCAGAAATGGCGTCCCGGAAGGCCGGCATACAGGAAGGCCGTTACCGTGTGGATGCTGACTGCCCAGGGAATTGAGATGTAAATGAAGGGCTTGATCCACTTGGGCGGCGCCACCTCCTTTTTCTCGGCGGTCAGGACAACCCATCCGACAAATA
>JAFDCC010000024.1 GCA_019312985.1 Deltaproteobacteria bacterium | reverse complement strand
TTTTTTACAAGCCCGTTGGTTCACAACCACAATCCGGCCTGCCGTTTTCCGTGTCGTTATTTCTGTTTAATTCTCCGGCCTTTTGTGCTAAAAAGTGTTCCCTGTTTGCGGGGTGATACCGGCCTCTTTCTTTTTTGCTTTTTTTCTATCGGGCATGTACAGGCTATCTTCTCATTATTGTTTGATGCCGCATGATTTTTTCTTCGTCATGTCGGCCCCCCATAACAGCTGGCTCCCCTGCAGCGTATGCTGCTGAAACAGAACGCGAACGAACCTATGGATAATATCAGGAATTTCTGCATCATTGCCCACATCGACCATGGCAAATCAACCCTGGCGGACCGTTTCATCCAGATATGCAAAATGGTTACCGACCGTGAGTTCCGTGACCAGCTCCTGGACGACATGGACATTGAGCGGGAACGGGGCATTACCATCAAGAGCCAGACGATCTGCCTTCCCTACCGGGCAAAAGACGGCACTGACTACATACTGAACCTTGTCGACACACCTGGTCATGTCGATTTCAGTTACGAGGTATCCCGGGCCCTGGCCTCCTGCGAAGGGGCGTTGCTCCTGATAGATGCGGCCCAGGGCGTTGAAGCCCAGACCCTGGCCAACCTCTACCTGGCCATGGATACAGACCTGGTCATCATTCCCGTCATAAACAAAATTGACCTGCCAGCCGCCGATCCGGAAGCTGTTGCCCTTCAGATAGAGGGTGATCTTGGCCTCGACCCGGAGCACATCCAACTCTGTTCAGCCAAGACCGGGCAAGGCGTTGAGAAAATACTGCAGGCTGTGGTGGACCTGCTCCCGCCCCCGAAAGGCAATCCGCAAAACCCGCTTGAGGCTCTCATCTTTGATGCCCGCTATGATCCCTTTCGTGGCACAATCATCTCCTCCAGAATTTTCCAGGGAACCGTCAAGCCTGGTGACATTATCCGCTTCATGTCCAACAATACGGTGCACAAGGTCGAAGAGGTCGGGCTTTTCCGCCTGACGCGCCAACCGCAGAAGATGCTGAGCGCCGGCCAGGTGGGCTATATAATAGCCGGGGTCAAAAACGTCAGCGAAACCAGGAACGGTGACACCATAACCCACAAGGAAAACCCTTGTCCCAGAGCCCTTCCCGGGTTCAAGGAGGTAAAACCGGTGGTCTTTTCCTCGATCTACCCGATCTCCACCGACGATTACGAGGATCTGGCCGTGGCCCTGGAGAAGCTCAAGCTCAACGACGCCTCCCTCACCTTTCAGAAGGACTCTTCAACCGCCCTGGGGTTCGGCTTCCGCTGCGGCTTTCTCGGCCTCCTCCACCTTGAGGTTGTCCAGGAAAGGATTGAAAGAGAGTTTGACATCTCCCTTATCATGACGGTACCGACCGTCCTGTACCGCTTCTTCCTCCAGGACGGGAAAGAGCTCGAGGTTGACAATCCGGCCTATTTTCCCGATCCCTCAAAAATTGCCCGGACAGAAGAGCCGTATATCAAGGCGGTCATCATCTTTCCCGAACGTTACATGGGGCCGGTCATGAGCCTCTGCATGGACCGCCGCGGCGTCAATAATCATTACCACTACCCGGCCCCGGGCCGGATTGAATTCAACTCTGACATGCCCCTGGCAGAGGTAATCTATGATTTTTATGACAAGCTCAAGTCCATTACCCAGGGGTACGGCTCCTTTGACTATGATCTTGGCGATTACCGGGAAAGCGACCTGGTGAAGCTCGACATCCTCGTCAACGGTGAACGGGTCGACGCCCTCTCCCAGCTGGTGCACCGCTCCAAGGCGAGGGAACGGGCCCTGCATGCCTGCGAGCGTCTCAAGGAGGAGATCCCGCGGCAGATGTTCAAGATTGCCATCCAGGGAGCCATTGGCTCGACAATTGTCGCCCGGACCAATATCGCCGCCCTGCGCAAGGATGTGACCGCCAAGTGTTACGGCGGCGACATCACGAGAAAGCGCAAGCTTCTCGAAAAACAGAAGGCGGGTAAAAAAAGGATGAAGACGGTCGGTAACGTCGATATTCCGCAACAGGCCTTTCTGGCCGTTCTCAAGTCCGAACAGAAATAAAATGGCGAATTATCCCCATTGCCAGCCCCATGCATGACATTATCGAAGTAGAAATCTTCAACAAACTTTTCAGTTCCATTGCTGAGGAGATGGGCATCATCCTCAGCCGATCCTCTTTTTCATCAAACATCAAGGAGCGGCGTGATTTCTCCTGCGCCATTTTCGATGGCCGGGGGGATCTGGCAGCCCAGGCCGCCCATATTCCGGTGCATCTCGGGGCGATGCCCCTTACCCTTGCAGCGGTTCTGGCAGAAATGAAACTGCGGCCCGGCGACCTGGTCATCACCAACGACCCTTACCGGGGCGGCAGCCACCTGCCTGACATCACCCTGATCGAACCATTCTTTGCCGCCGCCGGCGACAGCTCAACCTCTCCCCTGTTTTACCTTGTCAACCGGGCCCACCATGCCGATGTTGGCGGCAAAAATCCTGGATCCATGGGTTTGGCTGCCTCACTTGCCGAGGAGGGGGTTGTCATCCCTCCGACGCTGTTTCATGCGCAGGGAACTGTCAATGCATCCTTTCTCGATGATTTTCTCAGGCGTGTCCGGAACCCCGAGGAGCGGCTCGGCGACCTGCGGGCTCAGGCCGCCTCCCTCAGCCGCGGCAGGATGCGGCTCAACGACATGCTGCACCGCTATGAGGCCCCTTATGTTTTTAACGTTCTTGACCATCTCAAGGAGTATGCCGAACGGTTAATGCGCAGCGTCATCAAAAAGATACCAGACGGCACCTATTCCCATACCGATTACCTTGACGACGACGGCAGCGGTTCCGGGCCCCTCCCGATAACAGTCGACCTCGCGGTGCAAGATTCGACCATAACCGCCGATTTCAGCCGGAGCGGCCCCCAGGTTCATTCGCCGGTCAACACGGTCAGGTCGGTGGTCGTATCGGCAACCGCCTATGTTTTTCAATGCCTTGTCGGTGAAGGCCACCCGATTAACCAGGGGACATACCGGCCGCTGCAGGTAAGAACCAGGCCGGGCTCCATTGTTGACGCCGAAAAGCCGGCACCGGTTGCCGCCGGCAATGTCGAAACATCGCAGCGCATTGTTGATGTGCTGCTCGGCGCCCTGGCAAAGGCGGTTCCCGCCATGATTCCCGCGGCCAGCAACGGCTCGATGAACAACATTGCAATGGGCGGCACAGGCAGTGCAACGGGCCGGCAATTTTCCTACTACGAGACGGTAGGCGGTGGTATGGGAGCCCGGCCGACCATGGCCGGGCTGAGCGGTATCCACACCCATATGACCAATACCATGAATACGCCGATCGAGGCCCTGGAACACTCCTACCCGCTCCTTGTAGAGCAGTACAGCCTGCGGCGCGGTTCAGGCGGGAGGGGGCTGCACCGGGGCGGGGACGGCATAGTGCGGGCGTATCGCTTTCTGGACAAAACGAGGGTTTCCCTTCTTACGGATCGGCGGCAGCGAGCGCCTTACGGCCTGGCCGGCGGGGAAGCCGGGCTGCGCGGCATAAACGAACTGGTCCGGAACAGAAGGAAGAAGAAACTGAAAGGAAAGGTGGTGTTTGAGGCGGAAGCCGATGACCTCCTGGTCATCAGAACTCCCGGTGGCGGTGGATGGGGGCGGGCCATCGGCTGAGACGGCCCGCCCTTTTCTTAAAATCAACAGGAAGAATCTTCGAAAGGAAATCAATCAGACCAGAACACACTCT
>JAFDCC010000023.1 GCA_019312985.1 Deltaproteobacteria bacterium | reverse complement strand
TGTTGCAGTCAACAACGGCCTGGCAATCGTGCTTTTCGGCGTGGCACTTGTTCTTGCCAGGCAGGTGGTGGGGGTTGACCAGACCATCCCGGTAACCATCCTCGTCATTCTGGCAAAAACCTCCTTTTCCCTGTTGCTCGGCATGGCTGCAGGCCAGCTGCTGGATTACCTGATCCACCGTTTGCGCGACAGGGGCGAGATGATGACATTGGGCCTGGCCCTGCTCCTTCTCAGCGGCGAGGCGGCAAGATTACTGAAGCTTTCGCCCCTCCTGGTCGGTATTGCAATAGGTTTTGTCATTGTCAACAGGGACCGCAGGGATGTCAGGCTCTTCAGAACGCTCAACAGTTTCGAGCCGCCGATTTATGTCCTTTTTTTTTACCCTGGCCGGGGCCCACCTTGACTTCAGCGCTCTTACAGTGGCCGGCTGGCTCGGTTTCCTCTACTTTCTCCTTCGCCTCGCTGCCAAGACAGGGGGGGCATACCTGGGCGGCGTTTTTGCCGGGGCCCCTTCGAACCTACGGAAGTACCTCGGCATCTCGCTCGTTCCCCAGGCAGGGGTAGCCATCGGCCTGGTCTTCCTCATCAATGGCGAGCCCGGGCTCGCAGCATTTTCGGACATTTTAACGCCAACCGTTCTCGTCGGGGTTCTGTTCGCCGAACTGATCGGCCCCGCCTGCACCAAGTTCGCCCTTGAAAGCTCCGGCGAGGCTGCGGCGACGGCAGAATATCTTCGCGGCAACGGCTATTTACAGCCGGAAGAGGAAGGGGAGGTGCATCTTGTTCCGTGGTCCTGGGAAAAACTTGCCCCGCCACGGGAATACAGCGGGGCCGTGATTTTCGGGGTGTCGCACCAGGGAACCGTCGGGGGGCTTGCAAGGATGGCGACAATCCTGGCCCATTATTTCGGAGCGCAGCCTGTTGCGGTCAAGGTGAATTCCGGCACCGAGGCAGACCTCAATGACATCAGCACCGGCGAACTCTTTGACTATGCTCGCCAGGAAACGGCCAGCCTCGGTTATACCCTGCAGCCGCTTGAGATCGAGGCAAAAAGTGTCGCCCGCGGCCTTCTTGCGGCAGCGAGGGAAAGAAAGGCGGCGTCAATCCTTCTCGGCTACCCGCTGCATCGGACGGAGCACAGCTTCAGCAGGATTGTCGAGGAGATTTCCTGCGATGCCGCTTGCCCGGTTGTAGTTGTCAGGTTCAGCGGCATTCTCCATACGGAAAGGATACTGGTTCCCATCGTCAGCTCTTCTGATCTGGAAACGGTCGGTGACACTGTTTGCGCCCTGGAACATGTGGGGCAGCACTCCATCACCCTGCTGCGTCTCCTCCCGGCAGATGCGCAGGACCAGGAGGCGGCCGGGCACGAAAAAAGGCTGCGCAGCTGGGCCGCGGCGAAAAAGCTTCCCTTTGTCAAATGCATTGTCGCCAGAACAGATGCACGCCTGGAGACCATTGCCGCCGAGGCCCAGGCTCACGACCTTTTGATCATGGCCGTAACGGAAAGCGGCGGCTTCAGGAAGATGCTGATGGGCTCCCTCGCCGATGATGTGGCAGAGAGCTGCCAGAGGCCGATGCTCATGGTGTACCGCAGCCGCAGCGGCCAGCAGGGGTAATTGCAGGCTCCGTCGTCATCAGGACGGGCGAGGGGGGCTGGGGAAGTTGCACTTGACATCGGGCCCTAATCCAGGTAATCCCATGGGGTATGGATCCCTACCGCATAAAGACAATCAACCGCATCGCACCTGAGGGGCTGGCCCTTTTCGGCCCCGGGTACCAGGTCAGCCCAGACGAAACCCGCCCGCACGGCATTGTCGTGCGCAGCAGCCGGGTCGACACAGACTCGTACCCTGAACTCTTGGCAGTGGCACGGGCCGGAGCCGGCGTCAACAACATTACGGTGGACAAGGCGACGGAGCGGGGCATCTGCGTGTTCAACACGCCGGGCGCCAATGCCAATGCAGTGGCGGAGCTGCTCTTTGCCATGCTCGGCACCCAGATGCGCCATATCGACAAGGGAATAGCGTTCTGCCGCGAACTTGCCGGGCTCGATGACGCGGCAATCAGCGAGGCGGTGGAATCGCGCAAAAGCGCTTTCCGGGGGGTCGAGCTGGCGGGCAAGACCCTCGGGGTCATAGGACTGGGAAAAATAGGGACAATGGTTGCGAACGGCGGCGTACAGCGCCAGATGGCCGTTGTTGCCTTTGATCCCTTCCCCGCCCTGGAAAACATCCATGCCTTATCCTACGAGGTGAAGCTTGCCAGGAACCTCGGCGCGGTCCTCGGCCAGGCGGACATCGTGACGCTGCACGTCCCCCTGAATAAAAAGACCCAGGGCCTCGTGGGGCCGGAATTTATCGCGCATCTCAAGCCCGGCGCCATCCTTATTAATTTTTCCCGGGGCCCCGTCGTCGAGGACGAAGCAGTGATGCATGCCCTTGATGCGGGGAAGATTGAAGGCTATATCACCGACTTCCCAAACAAAAAAAACGTCAGCCACCCCCGGGTGATGACCTCGCCGCACCTCGGGGCGAGCACGGAGGAAAGCGAGGAAAACTGCGCCTGCCTGGCCGTTTCCGAGCTGAAGGATTACCTCGAGTACGGCACCATCAGCCGTTCGGTCAATTTCCCGACCGTCGAGTCCATTCCCTCCGGCAGCTGCCACGCCCGGCTCATCATGATAAACAGGGATGTTCCCGGCATGATCGGCTATGCCTCGAACATCATCGGCTCGAACAACATCAATATCGCGAGCTACATGAACGAGAGCAACGGCGCCGTCGGCTATAACATCATTGATGTCGAGTCCCACGTTCCCCCCGAGGTGATTAAAACAATCGAGTCGCACCCCGACGTTATCCGCACCCGGCTGATTTCCTGCCACAATTAAGCGCTCAACCCTTCATTCCGCCGTGGCCCTGGTAAATAGTGATTCCATTCTCCGCACCCTGATGCAAAGGCTCGCAAAGCTGCAGCCGCCCCAGGGGGTGGAGCTTCTCTCCTACAAGCGCAACCGCGCCATAGGTGTGCTGCTGCAGGAAGGCGGCAGGTTCCTGGTGCGCGAACGGGGCTACCGGGAAGAGGCGCGGATCGTCAACGGGGAAGAGCTGCAGAAACACCTGAAAGCCCTTATTAAATACGAATTTCCACGAAGCAGAAAAATACGGATGTACCAGGTCGAGGGCCCGGCCGAGCTGGAAAAGGAGTGGAAGAAACTCTAGGCAGGGGAACCGCACGGGGCAACTCCCGGGCATCTTGACGGGACCGGAGCCGGACTTATAGTATTAACGGAATTGGCAAGGTCCCTCCCCCCCGGAACTTCCGCCCGGGGCAGAAAGACGGCCAAAAGCGGGAAACGGGCCGGCGCACAGCACCCCAGGCAGTGCCGGCATTATTTTCAAAAACAGGGAACGGAAATGACCAGCACCATAAAGACCTTTATCCTGATGGCGGCGATGACCGCGCTGTTTCTCTTTGCCGGCCAGGCCCTCGGCGGCCGGCAGGGCATGACCTTCGCCCTGGTCATGGCCCTGGCAATGAACTTTTTTGCCTACTGGTTCAGCGACAGGCTCGCCCTGGCCATGAGCCGGGCCCGGGAGGTTTCCCCGGCCGAGGCCCCCGGACTGCACGGCATGGTGGAAAAACTGGCCCACCGGGCAGGCCTTCCCAAGCCCGGGGTTTATGTCATGCCGGGAAAGACCCCCAACGCCTTTGCCACCGGGCGCAATCCCGAACACGCTGCCGTGGCGGTAACCGAGGGGCTGCTGCAGCTTCTGCAGCCCGATGAGCTCGAGGGGGTTATTGCCCACGAACTGGGGCACATAAAAAACCGCGACATCCTTATCAGCTCCATTGCCGCGGTCATGGCCGGGGCAATAAGCTACCTGGCAACCATGGCGCAGTGGGCCATGATCTTTGGCGGTCGCGGTGGCGATGACAATGAGAGGGGAGGCAACCTGGCAGCCATGCTGGTGATGATGATCGTTGCGCCCCTGGCCGCGGCAATTATCCAGATGGCCATTTCCCGGAGCAGGGAGTACCTGGCCGATGCCACCGGTGCCAAGGTGTGCGGCCATCCCGTCTCCCTGGCAAACGCCCTGCAGCGGCTTGAAGAGTACAACCGGCGGCTGCCGATGCGGGTAAACCCGGCAACGGCCCAGATGTACATCGTCAACCCCCTTGCCGGCGGGACCATGGCGAGCCTCTTCAGCACCCACCCCCCGATAGGCGAACGGATAAAGCGGCTGCGGGCCATGGCCTGAAACGGCCGGCCGCGGTGCTAGTTTTCCGATGTTGCCGAGGTGTCACGCGACGATGAAAAGTATTCCTCGTCGATGTGGTAAAGGGAAACCGACTGCCGGGTGACGCCGATCCTGTTCTCGCACAGCAGTTCCAGCAGCCGCTTGGAGTCAATGAGCTTTACGGGAAGTATGTCCTCGGCCTGGGCCGCCTCCCTGCAATCGCGCGTGAAGCGCCCCAGGGATACCAGGGTGCCGCTGGTGCAGTTGTGTTTTTTCATGGCCGCACGCAGCTGGTCCAGCGCCGGCCTTCCGGTTGAGGCCTGGTAGCGCCTGACATGGATGACCTCGGAGAGGGTGCTGATGCCGAACTGGACGAAGCCGATCACCTCAACGCCCTTGGTGCCGCTTTCCCGCGTTATTTTTAAATTCTCATACCCTATGGACTCGAGGAGTTCCAGGACGAGGAACTCAAAATCCCGCTGGTGCATGAAGGCAAGCAGGCTCGCCAGTTTCTGCATCTGCTCACTGTTGAAGCCCTTGATGACCCGGATCACATCGCGTTTCTGGTCCAGGTCGGCCCGGGTGAACCGGTCGGCGTAGTCCAGCCCCTTTTTGGTGATGAGGTAGGTGACGCCTTCCCGGGAGACATAGCCCCTTTCCGCCAGGTTGTTGAGCCTGCGGCGCAGGGTGTCCCGGATGGTGGCCTGTGAGCCGAAGTGGGAATGTTCCCGCAGGAAATCCCGCCACTCCGGCAGGAGGTCGCGCCGGCGCGCCTTTGTCTTGCCGGCAAGGATGCGAAGCAGGTGGGGGATGCCCTCGTTGTCGTCAATTTCGGCGACAAGCTTCAGTTCACTGTCGAGAAACGCCTGGCCGCGGGAGCTGATCTGGTAGACCCCGAAGACATTGTCCGTCAGTAGGCTGTTGTTGTTGATGAACAGGTAGGCACCGTAGACGTGGCGCGGGTTGACCTCTTGGTTGCTTTCCTCCCAGATCTTCTGGGCCAGGTCGGCGGATTCGCCCTCCAGCCTTTTGCGGATCCATGAATCCGGTTCCGTCCAGTCCACTGGATGGCGCGGCGTGCCGGTCTGCTCTTCAATGGCCCGCAGCATTTTCTTGATCGCTGCCTGGGACGTGCCCTCGAAGACCTGCAGCAGGTAGCGTACCTCAGAGTAAAGGGGAAACTGCGGGGTCCGCACCTTGAGCCGTTTTTTACTCATTTCCTGCCTCCGCTCAAATTACTGGTAGATGACTATTTTTTCGCCAGGGTGGATGTAGTTGCCCGGCGTCAGGTCGTTCCACGCCATGAGGGCCGGCAGGGCCACCCGGAACTGTTCGGCA